>DAONFA010000011.1:17576-55713 GCA_035403355.1 Candidatus Cloacimonas sp.
GACCGGGAGGTCAACCTTCCGGGAAGGATAAAGTGGTAATTTGGAAGCAGCCAATTAATTAGCCCCATCTGCATCGTTTGGGATAAAAAAAAGTGCGTACCTTAAAGATACGCACCAATTAAACAAGGAGATGAATGTTTTTATTTAAGCAGGGAGATTTTACGCGCTAAATTATAACCAGGAGCATTCATCTGAATTACATAAGTTCCGGTAGAAACATAATGCCCTTCATTATCTTTGCCATTCCAAACGATACGATGAGATGCTGCTTTATAATTCTCGTTCAAAAGGTCTCTGATCAATTGACCTTTCAAATTATAAATAGTGATAGTTACTTTGCCCTCTACGGCAAGATCAAAAGGAATAGTAACATCTGGATTGAAGGGATTGGGGAAAGGTTTCTGCAAAGCAGTTATTTTAGGTATCTCTGTATCGGGGTTTGCACCATTAGTCACTTGAACGGCTAAAGCAGCAGAATAGGATATACCCCCATCCAAATCTTCCATTTGCAACCAGTAATAGTAAATGCCATTACCCGGAACTTCGCTGTCTATAAATGAATAAACAACCGTTGAGGAAGTATTCGCTGCTGCAATTAGATTGCTTACAGAGGTAGCTGTAGAAACTTCAGCAACCGTATTACGCAAAACCCGAAATCCTGAAAGATTGGTTTCGGATTGAGTTACCCAATCCAAACGAACTTTGCCTTGAACCATTAAAGTAGCGGTAAAAGATGAAAGAACAACAGGCAAGGTCTGACCACTTTCATCATTAAGAACAATTTGCAGCGTATAAGCTTCTTTGCTGCCTTTGCTTAAACTGCTCATCACAAAAGTAACTGTCTGGTCTGAAGGGTTTATACCGCCTGGTCCTACACTTTGTAATTCACCTCCATTCAAACGATAACCAACATCCGTGGGAGTATAGTCGCTCAATCCGCTGTAGGAAAGAATAAAAGTTCCAATGCCAATAGTAGGGTTATCAAAGGCAAGGTTATACTGCAAACCCTCAGGAGTAGTTCCATAACTCATAGATACAGTAATGATATCATTGTCAGAAGGACTAAAATTGGCAGGATGCACTTTCACTGTAGGAGTAACATTATCTTCTCCGACAGGATAATTTCCCACATTTATTGTTGTTTCCTCGCTGCTATTGATTTCTGTGCTGCCCTCGCCAGAGGAAACACTTTCAGTCGTTACTTCTTGAGTTGTAGAATATTCGCTGTTAAAATACTGGTCATTGGCAACTGCCTTTACCCGATAATAATATGCTGTATTATAGTTTAAGCCATTAACAATGCAAGAGGTAGAAGTTAAACTCTTATCTTGATAACCGGGAAGGAAACTGGAAAAACTGCTGTTAGTGGAAACATCCAGTAAATAACTTACTGCTCCTGAAACCACACCCCACTTTGCCTGAATACTGGAAGTTGTTTTAGTTCCATCTTCAGTTACGGGTGTAGCTAGGTTCTCATTTACCGTTACTACATACGAACAAGTAGAAGCGTCATTACTGGTAGTTAAAATATAGGTTACAGGGTCAGTGAAATCATTCGCAGTTGTGCCACTTGTCTGAGTAGTCGTTCCAACCTTTACAATTGCTCCGGTTGCTGTAAAATTAGCTATTAAAGCAGTTCTATCTGTTCCATTAGGGACAGCTACTTTGATGGTCTTATGTGTATGATCAATTGTTCCGGTTGCAGGGGGATTACTGAAATAAAATGCAGTTATTGCAAGTGGCGTTGCTTTTAGAACTGTGCTTGTTGGATTATCTTCATGCTCGGCATTATCATAAAATGCCTGAACTTCATATCGATAGTGAGTTCCATTGATCAAATCGATACCGGTATCTGTATAATTATAAGTGCCCTTACCTTTATCAAGATAGATACTTCCAATATTGGTTCCATTGCGAAGGATATTAAAATAATCCAATTTACTATCTATAGGAAGAAGTCCAGCTGGATTATTCCAAGTTATTTTAACATAGCTATTGCCAACATCAGCTATCGCTAAGCCGCTGGGAGGATTATTGGTAAAATTAATAGTGCAACTGTTAGTGGTCTGTTTATCTCCTGCAACCCCAACCAATTTCGCATCATCCACTGTAATTTTAACATTACTTACATTTGCTGCATATTCGTGATAAGTGGCATTTCCGGAAAGATAAACTTTAATATAGGAAACATTATCACAAGTTACACTTGCTATTTGAAGACCTGTAGGCAGATTTTGCGCTGATAAATCTGAGATAGTAATTTCCGGATCAAAAGAAGTATTAATAGCATCTATCCTAATGTATGTATCAGAACTAACAGATCCATCGTTAGCTGCAGTTTCTGTAATTGTTTTATAAGAGGCATAAAATTCAAGTGAAGGAGCCTCTGTAACTTGACCTGTTGGATCACTTAGAACGGCAGTTCAGGTTCCCGGTTCTACTGCATTTTTAGGAGTAACTTCAAATTTCAGATATTTGCCTAAATCATTTTGAACAACTGTATAAGATGTGCTTGTTGCTCCACTTATCGCAGTATAGGTTCCTGATTGACTGTCACTTTTTAACCAACGAAAAGTGGTTCCGCTTTCTGGATTACTTTCGTTATCGTGATAAGCATAAGATCCTTCAATGGTTTGTCCCACCTTAGCATATTCCGGATTAGTAATTTTAACATTTGTAGCATAAGGTACAGTATTAGTATTTATTTGAAGATAGGCACTGTATCCAGTAAAATAACCAGTAGATGTTACTAAACTGGATGTTATAGTATTTGCATCTCCATCATCACCATACACTCTAACCCTGATTTTAAAGCTATTAGCGTCTTCAGCAGCACCTGTAGGAGTTGGTAATGAAATAGAAACTGAATCAATATAAGTAACGGAATTTTCTATTCCACTTCTCTCAATACGAGAAGCAGTAGCATCAGTGTAAGATAGAGGATTTCCGCTTCCATCAGTACTTTCGTACCAATAAATTCGTGCTTTATCAAAAGGACCTGAAGTAGAGGTAGAGACACAAACACCATCTACTGAACCAAATTCCTCATCAAAATCCGTGAGAGAATAATCTACTTTTACATATACAGTTTGTCCTGGAATTACAGGATTACTACTCGGGCCTTTAATTCCTACATGGCTTAAAGAAATTGATGCTCCAGCTAAACTAAAAGCCCAAACTAAAGCGACTAAAAAAACGAAAAATTTCTTTTGCATTTTATCCTCCCGGATTAAGTGACTTTCTTATTAAAACCGATAAACAAATCATTAACACTCTATTATAACAGAGTGTGTTTAATAAACTTAGTATATTTTTACGCTTTTCCATTCTACTACTCTACTTTACCTAAATATAAAGTAAATCACTCTACTATCTTTGTCAAGCAAAAAATAGGAAAAAAAGGACTTTTTATAAAATAAAATCCCAAGACCTTATCGGAATGATAGTTCTACCTCTATAATATTTTTCAATTTGACAAACCAATAGACCGAGAACGGCAGGATTTTTTTCTTCCCTTTATGATTTTTATCTATGTAAATGATGTCAGCTGCTCAATATATATTCTGATAAACTCTTATAATGTAATAGAAACAATGTATTCAGCATACGGATTGTTGAATATTAGCTCGGCAACCCATCTATTGTATAGACCGGATAATTTATTCTGCTGACTTATTAGAGCTTAAAATATATCAGCTTTTCAGATTTTTCGTCCTGTAAATAATCAACAATTTAGCTATCCTTCTTGAAAAAAACTAAAAAAAAGTTTGAGATTGATAGCAATATCAACAGTGAGGATAAAAAACAGCTCAGAGAAAGCAATGCAAAAAAAACTGGACAGAATTATGGCTATTCTTAATATGGCTATCTATGCTAAAAAACAAAGTTTCAAAAAGTATAAAACTTATAAGGTAAAGCGATGAAGAAGTTTTTATTAATGCTCTTTGTTCTGGCGGGGTTATCTGTTTTAGCAGCCAAGGTGGATTTAAATACAGCATCTTTAGCTGAATTAATGCAGTTGCCCATCACAGAGAAACAGGCAAAAGATATCTATGAATATCGGGAATTTGTGAAGATATTTGATGATATCTATGAACTTAAGCAGATTCCTTCCATTGATCAGGAAACTCTGGATCGTTTAAAACAAATGGCGGTGGTTTCTATCTTTGTAGAAACGGATGAAGCAGCAGTCCGCAGAGAAGAAATCAGGGATTTAATGGAGCGTGTTGACAGCAATGAAGGTGCTTCAGAAGGAATGGCAGATGTTTGGGAAGATTATTTAATGACCCCTCAGAATGTGAACAAAATGCTCTTTGACGATTTGATGAGTTTTCCCAATGTTTCTGGAATTGATGCTGTAGCTGTTTTAAAAAGAATTGCCCAGGGCGATACTATTGCCGATACAAGGGATTTACGCAATTCTACAGGCCTTTCCTATTATGGTTATACAAACTTGCGCAGTTATGTATATTATAAAGAACCACCGGTGAAGAACAGATTAATGTGTGATGCTTCGCTTTTATATTATACGCGCTATTTTGAAGAAGGGCAGTATGATATGCTGCATGAGAGTTTTCTGCGTAACGATTATAATGCTGCCAATGTTATCGTTCCCCATCTGAAAACCAATTCCTATTGGGGTTATTTTGGTTTGGATGAACTTGACCCGGATATTATGCTTAAGTTGAGAATGCGTTACGGAAATAATTACAAGCTGGGTTTTATGAATTACAAAGCCAAAGGGGAAGAGGATTTACTGAATTCGCAGGCGGAGGATATTTTAGCCGATTCCAAATGGTATGCCGGTTATGAAAATAACAATATGCCGGGCTTGTATAATTCCCGTTTGAAGGTTTACGCAGGAAATTATCGTGCAACTTTTGGTGAGGGCTTGGTGATGGAAAATACTGATTATTACAGTGCTCGTAAAACCGGTTTTGGTTTCAGTAAAAGAATATTGGGAATAACCCCTGACCTTTCCAGAACGCAGGAAAATTCTTTAAGAGGTGGAGCAGTAGAATATACAACCCCTCTTTTTGGAGTTACCGCTTTTGCTTCCGTGGATGATAAAGATGCCCTTACTTATGTAGATAAATATGGAAATGCCGTTATGCGGGATGAATATGGAAATGATATTTATACCGATAGAGATACGCTTTCTGTAAATTACGGGCATCAATATTATGTGGATGTAAACGGACAGGCAGTTTATAATTATGAAAATGGCAATGCTGTTCAGGGAGATAAGACCAAGGTCTTTTCCTTAGTCAATCCCACTTTGCGTTACGATGATGATACAATGCTGGAAGCGGAACAATATTTTAACAGTGAGATTTCTGCCGGAATGCCTTATGCGATGAATTATATTAATCTTGCTGCGCGTAAGGATATAGTGCAGGAGAAATTATGGGGAACTCATTTGCAGGTGAATCCTTTTTTGGGAACCAAGCTTGGGTTTACTACTTATACAGCTATTTATGATGATGCCTATTTTGTTGTTCCTACCTATAATAACTTATTGCAGACCCTTTTAAGAGATTCCTATTATTATTCCAAACTGGTTAAAAATATGAATGCTGAAATTAGTAATCTCTATAGCACTCAGACCGATAAATACACGCGTGATTATAGAAGAGTTATTGGTTTTGATGCTCAAACTGTGATTGGCAATACTTCTATTCAGGGAGAATATGCGGAACTTTCTGTTGACGGGGAAGATTTAAAGCTGGGAGATGACCCTAAGGCGTATCTTGTTTCGGCTCATACTCTATACGAAAACCTTTATTTTATTACTCTGTTCCGCAATTACGATGTGGCTTTTGATAATCCTTACAGCAACAGTTTTTCAGAGCATCAGCGTTTTGAAGATACTATTCTGGAAAAGAATATTTATGCTTTAACCAATCCTACAATTGCAGACCTATATCAGAATTCCAATCAGTCCCAACCCGAACGCGGGGTCTATTTTGAAACCCGTTACAAATTTAATAGATATTTTACAATCGGCAGAAGCTACATAGACCTTTGGGAACGTTTAACGGACGGACGCAGAAGTGCCAGATTTCAAAGTGAACTGGAATTTCGTCCTCTCTATCAGCTGGCTTTGCGTTTGCGATATAAAAATCAGGTTAATCGTTATGACGATGATGCTGAACGCGGTGTTTCCAAGACCAATGAATATACTTTAGCGGTAAGGTCTTTTCTTTCCAACCGTGATTTCTTTGAACTGGAATACCGTTATAATACTGTATGGAACCCACCTTATACATCTTTAACTTATCCTGCTGTGGAAGGTGAAAATTCTATGGCTGCATCGCAAACCCTGATGATTGGTGACTATATTGCCGTAAACTATACTCACTATTTCAATAAATCACTTAAAATGCAGGGTTCTTTTCTGTATTGGTTTGGGCATGGTATTTCGCATTGGGATTGGGAAGATATGGAAATTGATTTTATGGGCGAGAAGGGTTCTAAGGCATGGGTTGCTTTCACCAGCCGCATTTCTCAAAATATGTATCTGAATTTGAAATTCAAGAATAAAACCTATCAGGATAAGGAAATTAATATCCGTAATTATAATATTTCGGATGATTCCACTTTGCTGGATGATCCGGTAAATTTTCAAAGAGTTGAACACAGCGAAAATACAATTCGCTTAAGCATTGACTACCGTTACTAATGTGGAGGAATAATGTTATCTAACAAATCCCTAATACTAATATGTATGTTAATTCTTGCTTCAGCACTTTCTGCCTGGAGCGTTACCGATACCTATTTCGGCAATCCTTTTTCCACTATTGATGCTCGCAGCTTTGCTATGGGTGGAGCTGGTTTATTTAATAGCAAAGGTGCTTTAGGAATAGCTGATAATCCTGCCAATTTAACTTTGATGCGTAAAACCCTTGGTTTTTCCGTTAATACTTACCTGAATCGGAATGAGGATAATCGCAGTATTCCCTTGTATAATTCCTTTGATAACTATATAGACGATTCTGTGTATTCTTCCAATATCAATACCTTTGATAATTATGCACCTGCTGGATTTTATGCCCACCGTTTTAAAAAATGGGGCGTTGGTTTGGGTTTCTATTATAAACCGGTTTCCAGTTTTGATGCCAATTATGAGGAAGAAGTTCGCAATAACCGTAATACCGATAACGATGTTTATCCCGAAAAGATTGCTGTAAACAAAATAGATAATGAGGGCTCTTTAAATAAGACCGCCTTTGTAACTTCCTTTGCTTATGGCTTAAGCGATGTTATAGACCTGAATTTGGGTATTGAATATGCTTTGCTGAATGGCGATATAAATCAGGAAAAGACCATTCGCTGGACCGATTGGTCTATCAGTCAGATAGGGGAATATCATCTTCCGGAGTTAACTGCCATTAATGACTATGAGTTAAGTGGTGAGCAATTCAAAATTGGTGCTTCAGCTCTTTTGGGAACACGAATTGGTTTGGCGGCAACTTTTACTCCCGGAACCACTTTAGATAAGAAAGGAACTGAATATTACAAAAGGGATGCTTATCTTAATACAGCTATGGATAGCACCTATATTAATGTTACCGAGGACTATAAATTACCCTCGCAAGTTAGATTCGGTTTTGTATATACTCCTCGCAATGTTATACGCACAGAATTTAATATGGATATAGAGTATGTTGCCTATAGCGAAATTAATAAGCGTTACGATGATATATTTAATTTCTATGCCGGTGTGGAACATCAGGTAGTAAACTTTTTGCCTTTGCGTCTTGGTTTTCAAGCTGTAAATAACTGGTATTTCACTACTGAAGAAGGAACAGATGAAAACAATCATCCAGTTACTTTATATCATACCTCTAAAATATTAACGCCAATGCTAACAGGAGGCAGCAGTATCAAGATTATGGATAACTTGAAACTGGACCTCGGTATTGGCTATACCTGGCGAGAATATGAAGCCCTGGATATGTTTACCGATACCTATTATAACGATAAAATCTATACCGGTTCTTCCACTTATGTTTTATGGCCCAATTCCCATATAACCCTTGCAGACAGGGGTTGGGAAAATCCTGATAAAGTGCGGGAAAACAATATTACTCTCAATGCCGGACTTAATTTTACCTGGTAAAAAACTATGAAACGCATAATTACTTTCCTTTTGGCAGGAATTCTGTTCTGCACAATGGCAGAAGCGGAAGACCTGCGCGTTGACCTCATTTTTTCTAACGATATGCATGGTGGCATAGACCGTTCCGAGGCAACTTTTATGAATCCGGATTTTCCACCTCTACTGGGAGGAGGAGGTTCCGCCGCTACTTTAATTAAGCATATTCGTTCTCTGGCAAATGATAGTAGAGATAATTTACTATTGGATGCCGGGGATATTTTTCAGGGACGTCCTGTAGGAACCATAACTAACGGAAAAGCAGTAGTTGAATTTATGAATGCCATTGGCTACGATGCAATGACCATTGGCAATCACGAATATGATATTGCCGAAGAGAAACTGATAGAGACCTTGCAGTTAGCTCAATTTCCCATTCTATCTTGTAATATTATAGATAAGAGAACAGGGGAAATACCAAGTTATGCCAAACCCTATATTGTAGTAGAGCGTTTGGGTATAAAAATAGGGATTTTGGGTTTTACTACAACCGATACCGAAAAGATGAGCTTTCCGGAAAACATCAAAAATATCAAATTCCTTTCCGAAAAAGAAGTGGTGGATAAATATGTAAAAATCCTCCGCAATGAGGAAAAGGTGGATATTGTTATTGTCCTTGGGCATGCTGGTTTACCTTATGATATTATTCCTACTTATCTAACTCGTTATGATGCTCAGGGAAATCCTCTGGAGAGTGAAAGATATGCCGTTTGGGGATATGATGCTCAAGAAATAGCTCGCGAAGTTGAGGGTATTGATATCTTCATCGGTGGCCATATGCATAAGGGAATTCCAACTCCTTGGATTGACCCATACACTCATACAATGGTTATTCAAGGTTATGCTTACGGTTCCAATTTGGGATGGATAACCCTGAAAATTGACCCCGAAACCAAAACTGTAAGCGGTTATGAAGTTCCTGCTATTCGTGAAGGCAGTATGGTTACCCTGTTTGAGGATGAATTTATTCCCGATGAAGAAATCGGAGGGATGATTGCTGAGCAGGTTGCTATTGCAGAAGAAGGAATGGATGAAGTTGTTGGCTATGCAGGCAGTTATTTATCCAGAACTAATGTAGATGCTCAATCCTTAATTGGAAACACGATTGTAGATGCTATGCGCACAGAAGTCGGTGCGGATTTTGCTTTTCTGAATCTGGGTGGAGTGCGCGCCGATATTAAAGCCGGTCCTGTTACCTACAGAGATATCTTTGAAGTGATGCCCTTTGATAATATGTTAGTTACTTTCCGTTGTAACGGAGAATTTTTACGCAAAATAATTGAGACCCGTGTTGAGGGTTCAAGGCACGGTTTAATTATCTCCGGTGGCAAAGTTGTCTATTCTAAGAAGAGAGAGAATTTTGACCGGGTAGTTCATTTTGAAATCGGAGGAGAACCTTGGGATCCCAATAAAATATATACCGTAGCTACAACGGATTTTATTATGCAAGGTAATGCGGGTTTAACTATGTTAATTCAAGTGCCCCAGGAAGATATAACCAATAATCAAATCAATTTGCGGGACGCTATTGTGCACTATTTCCAGAAACATAGCCCGATTATGACGAAAATAGATGATCGCTGGGTACGCAGAGATAATGCCAAGCCCTCTCCGGAAATGCTGCAATAAATATAACCTCTCACAGATTACACAGATATCACAGATATGATTTTTAAGAAACAAGGATTTAAGGATTATAGGATTTTGAGGATTTAGATGTGAAGATGGAGGATGCCTTTCCTCCGCAAGAATAAAAAGCTGAGCTAATGAGAGCTCCGACTACATTTGTAACCTATATACCGCTAAAGTTATCTTTAGTCCTTAATTGGTAAAAGTGGATAGGGCTTTTCCCTAAAAAAAGAACCCTGCAAAGAAAGATAGAAGATAGAGAATAGGTTTAAGCCGGTTATTCCTTATATTCCTTCTACAGTCATCATTTTTTATTGGAGTTTTAGTGTTTCAAATTAGCATAGTTGAATATGATTCTATTTATGCCCAAGCCATAGCTGAAATGTGGAATAACAGCAGTGACGGTTGGAATGGCAGAGTTTTTAACAGCACGGAAGAAAAGGTTTTACAGCAGGAATCCGGCACTAAATATCTGAATTTGTATTTGGCAGTGGAAAGTGAAAAAGTTGTCGGTTATGTAAAATTAACCAGATATCCTGAAGAAAAAGGAGTTGCCTATATTGAAATGCTTTCCGTTTTACCTTCTTATCAGGGAAAGGGTATTGGCAGGGAATTAGTTCAGAAATGTATCTTACGGGCTGCGGAACTTGGCTATGAACGCATTGATTTATTTACCTGGCCTGCCAATTTAAAAGCAGTTCCTCTTTATAAAAAATGCGGTTTTTTCTGGGAAAGAATGGATAGTCAGGCAACGCATCTGATGAATTTTCTTCCCGGATTGCTAAATAATGATCTCTTAAAGCCATATTGGAACAATTTTGATTGGTATAAGAACCTTATTAGAGAACTGAAAATAGAGCCGGATGGTAGAACTGAAAATGGCTTTGATTTCTATGATTATCTTTGGGAAAAAGAGGGAAAGCGGATAGAAGTTACTTTTGAGCGTTTTGGTAGAGGCATTGTTTCACTCAAAACCCCTGATTTTTCATTCAAGGTAGAGGTGCCAAATGCCAAGCCGGTTTTTGGCTTAAATTATCCTATTCATTACACTCTGGAAAATTATCAGGAAACACCGTTAAGTATTTCTTTGCAGGGTGAGAATGATGCTCTTGTTGATTACAATTATCAGCAGGAAATAGAGTTAAGCGACAAGAGGGAATTAGATTCCACTTTTTACCTGAAACCTTTATTGCGGGAAATATCTGAATGGGAAACAAGCCCTACTGTTAATACCCGTTTTAATATTGAAGGTAAAGAAATAACTTTTAAAACCGGCTTAAAAATCCAGTTTCCCTTAATGGCTGAATTGCGTGCTGTGGATAGTGTTTTTCTTCCTAATCGTAATTATAAAATGTATTTAAATGTCCACAACCATTTTGCGGTAACTTGTTCTTATCACCTAAAATTTCCTGTTGATGAGCGTTTGCAGCTTAGCCAAAGCAGTTTTGACATCACTTTAAATGCCGATGAGCGAAGTTTTATAGAACTTGATTTTTGTTTAACCAAGGGCATAATTTATAATCCTTGTCTCCAAATTACTGCCAAACCTGTAGGCGATAAGGAAATGCAATTTACCACCAGTTGCCATTATTGTTTTCAAATGCTTGGCTCTAAAGATGGCATTGATTCCTCTGAACTCCTGCAACTAATGAACGGAAATAATTGTCTCTATATTTCTAAAATCGGTCAGCGTAACTTTGCCACTTTAACAAATATCAGCACAAGTTATATTCAGTTTATTACACCTGAACCGGGTAAGCCCTATTCCGAAGAATTGGAAAGTGAATTGCCTTATGAAACAATTATTGAACAAACGGAAAATGCCATTCAGGCAATTTTGAAATTTCGTCCTCCGGATTTTCCATCTCTTGATTTTGGATTTGTTTATCGTTTGTATGACAGTGGCTTAGTAGAATATTTTGTTACCGTTTATGCCCTTCCTGAAACCGCAGAGGAGAGTTGGTTAAAAATAAAGTTTTATCCTTCCCAATACAACCTTGGCTTTGCTTATAAAGGCAGATTATATCAGGTTGGGAATGATTTGCCGGATGTTTATGAAAGTAATTTTCCGGCGGATGGCTTTAGCGAAAACTGGCTGTTTTTGCAAGGTTCAAATTATACTCAGGCACTAATTTGGCAACCAAATTTAACTCTCAAACCGGAAAGATACTATTTTTGTTGGGAATTAAACTTAAGTGAACTTGTCCGAAACGGCAACAATATTTCCTCTCCAATTCAGTTCTATCAAAATGTTTTTCTTTCTCCCTGGCAGGTTCGGAATCTTGCTTTAGGTAGAAAAATTCCCCAAGTTATCTATCCTCCCTTAAATTTAATTGCCAATAAAGGAAATCCCTTTGTAACAATACCTTGCACGGTAGAAATGAACCAAATTCTGGATATTGAACCAGCGGGGAGTTTTAATTTACTTTCCAGTTGCTTAAATGATTCCCAACCTCAAAAAATGCCCAAAAATGCTTTAGGAGATAGTAAATGCAGCTGGGAATTGCAACAAAAAACCAATAAACCGTTGGAATTGCTAATTTGCCAAGTTGAATTATATTATACTCTTGTGGAGAAAAAACAGCTTATCTTCTTTGCGGAAGGTGAGGTCTGTTTTCAGGAAAAAGATAACCTGCTTACTGCTGATAATGGCTGTTTACAAATCACTTCTGCCAGGGATTCTCTAATTCCCTGCCTGATTTCTTTGCAATATAAAGGAACTGAATGGCTGGAAAACAGTTATCCTGATTTCCTGCCCCGGTCGGTTTTTAATCCTTTTCCGGGAGGGATTTTTATTAGACCTTACCGTGTTGGCGCAGAGGTTTTAAAATTAGAAAACCATAAAGCAGATTTCATTTCACTGAAAGATAACTTTGAAAATTGCTGGCAGGGGATTACCATCACTACCACCATAGAAAAATTTGCACCGCTAAAAGGTTATATTTATAAACAGTATTATCTTTTGAGACCAGGAGTTCCGGTGCTGGCAATTTTTGCCGAGGTTGTTAATGCCCAGGGAATTGCAAGCTTCCATGCCTTTAATTTTAGTTTCCACAGGAAACATCAACAGGGTGAAAGAGACGGCTTATTCTATATCCAGCAGGAAGATAAGACCTGGCAAATGATTACTCAGACAAACGAACGGGACGATATGAGTTTGGACTACAAGACATTAGCAATGCAGATATCGGATAGCGAAAATTATTTGCAATTGTTTAAGTTAAGCAAATTTGCTACCGGATGGTTGTATATGGACCCTTCTGTAGCAGTTTTAGATACTAATATTTATACTGAAATGGTTACTCAAACCCCGGCAAGAACAGAACCGATATTTATTTTGATTGCGGATGTTCTGTATCAGAGTGAATGGCTCAATCAGTTACGGGACCTGCAGTTTCCGGTGATTTTCGGCAGCTAAATTTTGTTAATAGGTATGGGATGAACAGGATTATGGGGATTTACAGGATTTTTTAGGAATAGAATATTGAAGGTTGAGAGGGTTGAGAAAGTTGAGAGGGTTTAATATCGGAAGGTTGACCTCCTTTACCACCACCACCTAAAATTTATTTCCGGATGGTTGACCTCATTTACCACCACCACCTAAAATTTATTTCCGGAAGGTTGACCTCCTGGTCAACCTCTCGATAAATTCACGATGTAAAATGCGGGGAGTTTTGACCTACAATTTTCACCTGCCTTCAATGTCCCCACACCCCACAATTAACTGCACTTACAACCGCGGTTGGGAGTTTTGACTTACAATTTTCACCTGCCTTCAATGTCCCCTCACCCCACAATTAACTGCACTTACAACCGCGGTGGGGAGTTTTGACTTACAATTTTCACCTGCCTTCAATGTCCCCACACCCCACAATCTTTTGCACTTACAACCACTTTTTAACTGGTCTGAAATCCGAAAAATTGTGAGTTAAAACAAAAAGCACGCACCCTTCCAATCCAACAATCAATTCCCCAATATCAACCCGGCAAAGAACAACCACACCATCAACCAAAAAACCACCATCTGGAAAATTTACTCATTTTCCACCTCAAATTAGTTGTTTAGCAATTCCTGTTTTTTGGCGCTATGCGGCTAATGAGATTCCCGTATCGTTCCCATATCGCGATATGAGAACGATACGGGAGTCATATCGGAGTTTATTGAGAAAATTTTGGACAGTCCGTAAGAACGATTTTCTCGTCTTTAATTGGTAGCCAGGACTTTTGGTAACGCATATCCTTCAGAATAGAAAAAAAGGATAAGAGGTGGTTGACCGGGAGGTCAACCCTCCGTTATTAACTATTATCCACCTTCTCAACCCTCTAAACCCTCTAAACCCTCTCAACTTAAAATTTATTATCCTAAAAAATCCTGTAAATCCCCATAATCCTGTTCATCCCATACCTATTATTCTTATTTACTGTGAACTTCAAAAAAGCTTTCCAGACGCAGCAAAGTTCGGGCATCTATATCGTCCGGTTGATCTCCTTCCAGGGTTAAAAAAGGCAGGTCTATATGTTTTCGTAAGAGCATGTTATCCAGCTGAAGATGGCAAAAGCTTTGGGTATAGCTGATAACTGCTTCAATTTGGCGTTTTTCCAGTTCCCGTTTAATATCCTGCAAACGGTCAAAAACGCTGTAAGGATAAGTATAAGCCAGATATTGAGAAACAATATCCGGAAGCAGATAAGGCATAGAAAATTGGCGTTGCACTTCGTTGAAAAGGACATCTCCACCCAATTCTATAATGGTTTCGTAGATGTTTTTATAAATGGGGGGCACACCTAAATAAGCCAAACGCAATTTTGCAGGCAAAGGGTCTCGTTTTTTAGCTTTCGTTAAAAAGGCGTCCAATTCGTTTTCGTAGCGATCCGGATTGCCCATAAAATCGGAAGAATTGACCAGCCAGAAGTGATTTTCCAGTCCGCTGACGAGGCGTTCATTCCAGGTCCATTCATCCAAAATGATAAGCTTCCGGCGAATTTCATCCAGGCGTTTTTTTGCCTTTAATGTCTCTTTCCGGGAAACACCAAAATAATCTTCCAGACGGGTAATTTCTTTATTCAGGTCTTCATAATTTTTATTTGCCGGGAAGGAAAAACGGTAAACCGGAAGATGTTCCTCCGTAAACATATCCAAAAGCGAATTGCTGTTGGAACAATCCCCTTCCACAATGCCGATAATTAAATCCGGATTAGTGGAAAGGGCAGCTGTATAGTTTCCTTTAATCCAGCTGCAAAGAGTTCGGGGAAAACCTTTCAGTTCAGCATCTTGCACATTTTTGGAAGAATCATTGGTGATAAAAACATTATTCAGATCCACAGGAATATGCCCTGCTGCAAAAATAACTTCCACCGGAAAGGAAGAAGTGAAAGCGATGCGTTTAGGAGTCATAACTCAGCTCCAAATATTGAGTTTCCAGTTCGGCAATGTTTTTTTTGCTGTTTTCAATTTGGTTAATCAGCAAGTCAATTTTCTGGCGTAATTCTTTTGCCCGCATAGCATTGCTGTAAGTAGAAGGAAGTGCCAGTTCAGAGTTCATTTTTTCAATTTGGTTATGGTTTTCAGCAATGGCTGCCTGCTCAAGTTCAATCTGTTTATGAATTTGTTCCAGATACCAAGGATTGATTTTCTTCTTCCTTTCTCGCATAACTGTTTTAACTTTTGGCACTTCGGGAATTGTAAATGCCAAGTTCAATGCGTCTCCCAGGTTTGTTTCCATTTCACTTATGGTAGAGTAAATTGCCTCATTTTCCAGGGCATTATGAAACACCCAGTATTTTGTAGCCAGCTGACGGATAAAATAGCGATCGTGACTTACAAAAATAACGGTTCCCTGATAACTCTGCAAAGCAGCAAGCAAACTATCACTCATTGCAATATCCAGATGATTTGTCGGTTCATCCATAATGAGCAAGTTTGGGTTTTGATGAATTAAAGTGCAAAGCAGCAACCGCGATTTTTCACCTCCGCTAAGGATGCCAACCTTCTTTTCCACTTCCAAACCTGTAAAACCGAAGCGCGCTAAATAACTTAATACATAGCCCCTTGTTTCACTTGGAACTATTTGCCATAAAGTATCCATCACGGTTAAATCTTCATCCAGCAAAATCTGATGTTGATCATAATATCCTATTTCTAAGGATGCTCCAATTTTAAGTGAACCGGAAAATATTTCCCGTTCTTCCAGCAAAATTTTCAGTAAAGTTGTTTTACCGCAACCATTTGGTCCGATAATGCAAACCTTGTCCCGATAGTGAACTTGCAGATTTACATTTTTGGCTAAAAGAGGTCCTTCCGGAATACCGAAAGTAACATCTTTAAGGGTATAAACATCATTTCCGCTGCGTCCAGCTGTCTGGATATTAAGTTTTATTTTTTTTTCCTGCTGCGGTTTTTGAATTATCTCCATTTTAGATAGCATTTTCAAACGGGATTTAGCCATATTGGTTTTCTGACCGGCAATGTTTTTACTGATAAAATCCTCGGTTTCATTGATGAACTTTTGCTGCCTGGCAAATTGCCTTTCCTGTGTTTTCAGCTCTATTGCCCTGGCTTCAGCAAAAGAGGAATAATTGCCTTTGGTAATGCTTAATTGCGTATTTTCCAGCTGATAAACAGTAGTAATGGTATTATCCAGAAAAGTGCGATCATGCGAAACAAGCAAAAAAGGTGCTATGCTGGAGTTCAGATATCTTTCCAGCCAGGAAATCATTGCTATATCCAGATGATTTGTGGGCTCATCTAAAATCAATAAATCATAAGGCATTAACAAAATTGAGGCAAGGCACAGGCGGGTTTGTTCTCCTCCGCTGAAAGAACATAAGGGTTTTGCATAATCATTTTCACTAAAGCCAAGCGAAGTAATTACATATTTCATAGAGTTGGCAAATTCATCTCCACCGCTTGCCTGAAACTTATCCAAGACAACTTTCAGCTCATTCTCAATTGTTTCTGTATGTTTACTTTGCAATAATAAGGTTAGTTCATCTATCTGCTTATGTAATTTTAGCAGATCAGGACGGGCATTTTTAACATAATCACCCATCAGTATGTCCTTTTCCAGCACAGGATTTTGCGGTAAATACGCAATCCGGCATTTCTTGGCTTGCAAAACCTTGCCTTCGCTTGGGGAAATTATGCCTAACATCAATTTGATGAGAGTTGTTTTGCCACTGCCGTTGGAACCAATAAGTCCAATCCTGCTGTTATGTTCCAAAGTGCAATTGATCCCTTTTAGAACATAGTTACCGGCAAATTCCACACCGGCATTTATAACCTGAATTATACTCAACTTTCTCTATCCCCGTTCTTTTTTCTCTGCCGGAAAAAACATTCCAACTTGCTTAAAGCTATTTTAGGAATACACTTCTGCTGTCAACCTCATTTTTTGCTTGTCAAAAAAATGCCCTTAATTTTTAAGGTATATAACCGGTTCGGGATGTAGCGCAGTCCGGCTAGCGTACTTGAATGGGGTTCAAGTGGTCGCAGGTTCAAATCCTGTCATCCCGACCAGTTTTTTTTTGCCTCTCACAGATTGCACAGATTACACGGATAAAAGATTTCACGCAGATAAAGATTTCACGCAGATTTCGCAGATTACGCAGATAAAAAATATAGGAGGGTTGACATCCTCATCAACCCAAAGAAAATAGGTAAGGGATGAACAGGATTAAAAGGATTTAAGGGATTTATTTATTAAGCCACCGAAAACACCGAAGCCACTGAAAAAATCTCACGCAGATTTCGCAGATTACGCAGATAAAAATTATAGGAGGGTTGATGTCCTCGTCAACCAAAAGAAAATAGGTAAGGGATGAACAGGATAAACAGGATTTAAGGGATTTTAGATTACAATTATTTAAAATGGCTTTCTATTTATATGTATTGAAACGGAACTTTAAAATGCACCAGTTTTGGCAATGTAAAATGGAACTTTAAAATGCATCAGTTTTGGCAATGTAAAATGGTACAAAGAATGGCAATAAAAAACGGAACTTTAAAATGCACCAGTTTTGGCAATGGAAAATGGTACAAAGAATGGCTATGGAAGATGGAACTTTAAAATGCACCAGTTTTGGCAATGAAAAAGGAACTTTAAAATGCACCAGTTTTGGCTATGTAAAATGGTACAAAGTATGGCAATGGAAAATGGAACTTTAAAATGCACCAGTTTTGGCAATGGAAAATGGAACAAAGATAAAATTGACAGAAATATAGTATTTAGGTAACTTGAATATAGCTCAATAAGTTGAAGTGGGGATTAACTTCAAGACCTCTAGACTTCAAGACCTCTCGACTTCAAGACATCAAGACCTTTTGACCTCTCGACCCCAAAAAAATAATTGACATCCAACCAGCAATCAAAAAGATGGCCTAGAAAATGAAGCTGCTTGTTTCTACCTTATGGCTTAACTATGCTGATAAGGTTTAAAATCAGATAAAAAGAAATACAAAAGTATTTACTGTGATGCAGGCGGTTTTCGTGAACAGAGAAAACCGCCTGTTTCATTTCCGGTAAGAAGGAGGTTCTTATAATCCGGATAAAAAAAGGTAAGGCACGCACAAATGAAGTGGTGCCCAAGGAGCGAATCAATAATCAGATTACAGCTGAAAAAGTTCGTTTGATAGGTCCTGATGGAAAGCAGATAGGGGTTGTTTCCCTAAAAGAAGCGCTGCGTAAAGCAGAAAGTATGGATTTGGATTTGGTGGAAATTTCACCCAGTGCTGTTCCACCCGTTTGTCGTATTTTAGATTTCAGCAAGTATTATTTTGAGAAGGAAAAAAAGGCAAGAGAAGCAAGAAAAAGACAGCATGAAGTGGAAGTGAAAGAAATCAAGTTTGGTCCGAACACTGAAGAACACGATTATAACTTCAAGAAAAACAATGCCATAAAATTCCTTAAGCAACATAACAAAGTTAAATTTACTATTCGTTTCCGAGGCAGACAGCTGGCTCATAAGGAACTTGGATATAAGGTTTTGGATAAGCTTAAAGAAGACCTTAATCATCTGGTAGATATTGATGGCGAACCGGTTGCGGATAGAAATCTGCTTTCTATGGTAGTTTCCCCTAAAAAGGATATTGACCGTATTTTAGCCAGCGATACCAAAATTGAGGAAACGGTTCTTCCAACGGACGAAAAGCCGGAACCGAATTCTTTATAGAGATAAAGTAAACAGCATCATTGCGGAAGTTCCCTTTCCGCTCTGAAAGCTATCCATTGAGGGGAAAGAGAATATATAAGGAGATAAAAATGCCTAAGCTCAAAACAAACCGTTCGGCAGCTAAAAGATTTAAGGTTACCGGCTCGGGAAAAATTGTGCGTCACCATGCCAAAAGTGCGCATATAAAAACAAAAAAATCGCCTAAACTGAAACGCAATCTGCGCAGTAGTGAAATCGTTAAAAAATCCGATGAAAAAAGAATCTACAGAATGTTGGGCTTATAAAAAGGAGGATGATTAAATGCCAAGAATAACTAATAATGTTGCAGCTCACCGGAGAAGAAAAGATTATATGCTGAAAGCCCGTGGCTACTACGGAAGTAGAAGCAAAACTTATCGGGCAGCCAGACAAACAGTTGAACGTGCTATGGCTTTCTCTTTTGCCCATCGCAAACAGAAAAAACGCCTGTTTAGAAGCTTGTGGATAACAAGAATCAATGCTGCTTGCAGATTGAATGATATGAGTTATAGCCAATTTATTAATGGATTGCATAAAGCAAATATTCAAATTAACCGGAAAACTTTGGCACATCTTGCCTGGCACGATGCTCCGGCATTTGCAAAACTGGTAGAAATAGCCAAAGGTTAAAAAAAAAGGTAATAAAACGCAGATTACGCTGATTATGCAGATTTTGGAATGTTTAGTTGATGTTCCAAAGAACAAAATTGCTTCCAGCAGAAGATGGCAGTGAATTTGAGCCGGAAGTAGTATCTAATTACCTGAAGCTGAGTTATGCAAAGAATACTGTTAAGAACCGGAAAATAGGCGTGCCAGAAAAATCAGGAAACTGCCCTATAATATGATGGGTAAAAAGCTGCGAAATCTGGATGCCGCAAGATGAGGGAAAGGTGGAAGAGGAATTACGAAAACTCATAGAAGAAGCTGAAAAAGATATTTTGGCTTGTTCCAGCCCCAATGACCTGTTAAATGTAAAAGCCAAATATTTGGGCAAAAAAAGTTTTCTGAGCTCTCTATATGCTCGGATGAGAGATTTGCCCGCTGAAGAACGTCCCGCTTTCGGTAATTTGATAAATGAAACCCGGAATTGCGTAGAAGAACTTCTGGAACGGCAAAATAGAGCTATTAAAGAAGATGTTTGGAAGAAAAGGGAAACCACAGCAGCCATTGATCTTACGATGCCCGGGATTTTCAGTTCCCGGGGTGGATTACATCCTTTAACGATTGTCCGGCGTGAAATTGACGAGGTCTTTCTGGGCTTGGGTTTTGAAATTGCCGAGGGACCTGATATTGATGATGATTTTCACAATTTTGATGCCCTGAATACTCCCTTAGACCATCCCTCGCGTAATCTTGCCGATACTTTCTATCTGGAAGGAGGGGGACTTTTAAGAACTCATACTTCCACTGTTCAGGTGCGGGTTATGGAAAAATACCCGCCACCGATAAAGATAATTTCCCCCGGACGCTGCTATAGAAATGATAAACCCGATCCTTCTCATTCCCCGGTGTTTCATCAGGTGGAAGCATTAGTTGTGGATAAAGGGATTTCTTTGGCAGATATGAAAGATATGCTGTCTCAATTTGCAGCCATTATGTTTGGCAGAAATGTTTCCAGCCGGATCAGACCTCACTTCTTTCCTTTTACAGAACCCAGTGCGGAAATGGATATTTCCTGTGTTGTTTGCGGGGGAACAGGTTGCCGTGTTTGTAAATATTCCGGATGGTTGGAAATGGGTGGAGCGGGAATGGTTGATCCTAATGTTTTTGATATTTTGGGGATTGATTCTGAAGTTTATACCGGTTATGCTTTTGGATTAGGAATTGAAAGGATAGCTATGTTGAAATACAATATTCCGGATCTGCGTATTTTATATGAGAACGATTTAAAAATGCTGCGTCAGTTCAAAGGAGAACTAAGATGAAAATAGCTCTTTCCTGGCTGGCAAAATATATAGACCTGAAGGAAACGCCCAAAGAACTGGAAGAAATATTAACTTTTTCGGGTATAGAAGTTGAAGCGGTGGAAAATATTTCTGCTTTACCGGAAACGGTTTTCAGCGCTAAAATAATTAGTGCGGAACCCGTTCCCGAAACAGACCATTTAAAACGCTGTTTAGTGGATATTGGTAACTTTCCTTACTCCGAAAAAACTGAAAGTGGCTATCTGCAAGTGATTTGTGGAGCTCCAAATTGTAAAACCGGGATGATGAGCATCATTGCGTTACCGGGTTCTGTTTTACCCGGGATAACAATTGGCAAAGCGAAAATTAAGGGCATTGAATCCTACGGGATGCTTTGTTCTGAAAAAGAATTGGGAATTTCAGATAATCATAGCGGAATTATTGAACTAAGTTCAGAAACCCCCATTGGGATAACTGCCAATGAGCTTTATGAATTACCCGATACAATTTTTGAGCTGGAGATTACACCCAACCGTCCTGATCTTCTTGGGTATATAGGTATTGCGCGTGATCTTTCTGCAAAATTAAATCGTCCTTTAATAATGCCTGAAATTAAAATCCCTGCAGCAAAATGCAAAGCAGAAACAATGTCCCTGAAGCTGGTTAATCAGGTTCCGGAACTTTGTCCACGCTATATTGCCCGTTTATTTAATAATGTGGACTTGAAGGACTCTCCACTGTGGATAAAAAGGGCACTAATCAAATCCGGTCTTCATCCCATCAACAACCTGGTAGATATAACCAATTATGTAATGCTGGAATATGGCCATCCGTTACATTGTTTTGATTATGCTAAGCTTTCCCCTCTTGCCGAAGAACCCGAAATCCCAGCAATAGTTATTCGCAGAGCAGATAAAGACGAACCTATAACTACTTTAGACGGCAAAAGCTATTTTCTGGAAGGGGATGAACTGGTTATCGCTGATGGTATTAAACCCTCTGCCATAGCAGGAATTATGGGGGGTAATATCTCTGCCATTAGCGAAGCCACGAAAAGTATAGTTTTGGAAAGTGCTGCTTTCCATCCCGGCTCCATTCGCAGGACTTCTTATAGACATAAAATCACTACAGATTCATCCTACCGTTTTGAAAGGCATTTAAGTGCAAATTCTGCAGAGGATGCTTCAAAAAGAGCTACTCAGCTGATTTGTGAATTGGCAAATGCAGAACTCTGTGAAGTTGTGTATGACAGCTATCCATTACCTGAGCAACCTATAGTTTTAGGCATCCGTCCCGGGCGTTATACTCAAGTGATTGGCTATGAACTGGAAGAGGATAAGATTAAAGATTATCTTACTCGTCTGGGGCTGAAATTTATCCAATACGGGAATTGGAAACCGGGAAAAATTAACTCTCTTGCGGAACTATACTGTCATCACACCGAAGAGATGAAACAAGGGAAAACCGAATTTACCGAACTTCCGAATTGCGAGCATACTCACTATTATGAAATACCTCCATATAGGGTAGATTTGGAACGCGAGATAGATTTGATTGAAGAAATAGCGCGTTTGGACGGCTACGAAAAAGTTCCGGTAAAAACCCTTCCCCAAAGAATTATGGACCGCCATTCTTATCGGATAAAAAAAATTGCCTTGGATTATCTGGTTAGTCGTGGCTTTTACGAAACACTGAATTATAGTTTTACTGAGTCGGATTTGCTCTATAAACTTGGCTATCAAAAAGCGGATATTGAACTTCAGCTGATAACTTTAAAAAACCCGCAAAGCAGCAATCAAAGCGCAATGCGAACTTCGCTGATTCCTCAGCTGTTACAGAATTTGGCTTATAATTTGAACCGCGGGGAAAAGAATATTAAGCTCTTTGAATTGGGCAAAACCTATCACAGACAGGGAACTCTATCCTGCGAGCCCTACTTTTTAGCAGGAATTTTAACCGGACTGGATAGAGAAGAACATTGGCAGGATAAAGCCAAAGCAATCACCCCCTTTTGGGTGAAAGGACTTGTGGAAGAACTGCTTTCTTTTTTACAAATATCCAATTGGACTTTACAGCAAACGCAAAAGCCGTTTCTTTCCGCAGCGGAAGGAGCAGCTTATTTCAATGAAGGTAAAGAACTGGCTTATTACGGAAAACTTACAGCTCCCGTGGCTGAGGCATTTAGCATTGATATTATAGAATTGAAACAAAGTATCTGGATTTTCCAGTTGGCAATGGAAAATATCATCAATGCTGCCCGCGGGCAGAAAATACAATTTCAGGAAATTCCCCGTTTCCCTTCAGTAACCAGAGATATATCTTTTCTTATTTCTGAAGAGGTCTCCTATAACGAAATAGAAAAGGCAATTGCGGAAATAGATAAAGAACTGATCTGTGAAATAACCGCTTTTGATGAATACCGGGGGAAACAAATTCCGAACGGGATGCGAAGCTTAACTTTACGCCTGAAATTTAGAGACAAAGAAAAAACATTGACAGATGAGCGAGTAGATTATCTTATTGAATTAGTGCTTAACAAGCTTAGGGAAACCTGGCAGATAAATATGAGGTAACTTATGGAAAGTAATGTAATTAACCTACAGGACAAGATACAAAAACTGATAGACCAATATACTCTGGCTACCCGAAAAGTAGATGAACTGGAAGAAAAAAATCGTCAGCTGGCAGAAGAAAATTCGCAACTGATTGCTCAAATTCAAACCAGCGGCAAAGCAACCGGAGAACAGGAAAAAAAGTATAAGACATTGCAGGATGAATATAATACCTTGGAAAACAGGTATAAAGAACTGCAAAAAATCCTTGCCGGCTTGGAAAGCGTTGCCGAAGGAGCAATCAAGAAGATAGACGGACTGTTTACCGTTGACGAAAAAGAGAATTAACGATGGAATCGGTGGAAGTGGAAATATTTGGACGCAGATTTCGTTTGCGTAGCGATGATCCTGAGCGCACAAAACGAGTTGCAGATGAAATTAACAACCAGATAGATGCACTATCCAAACACTATGATAATTTGGATTTTACCAAGCTGTTGTTGTTAATTTGTATGCAGCAACAGGAAGAGGTTTTAACTTTAGGCGATAAGAACCGGGCTTTAAATTCGGAACTGGAACGCCTGAATCAGATGTTTACAAAAATAACGCTATAATAAATGCCTGCAGAATTCGTGATATGAGTTGCATAAAAGCTATTATGATTTCGGGTGTCAAGCCATGAGTGGCATGCGTGCCAGCTGGTTCTGGATACATAAAGCTCATAAGGTAGATACCCACTTAAAGCTTGGCTTTCTAATGACAAGCATACACGGTTCATGCGGGCATTTAAAAATAATTCGCTTTGGCATAAACCACCAAAGTTAAATAGATTAAAATAAGGAAATAACAATGACGATAAATCCTATAATAGCACTCATCATAGGAGTGGCAGCCGGCTTTGCCCTGGCGCTTATTATTTATTTGATTAAGCGGAATACTACTTTTAAACTCATTTCGCAATCAACCAAAATTGCTGAGGATTTGGAAAGAAATGCCAAAATTGAAGCAGAAAGCGCTAAAAAAGCAGCTCTGCTGGAAGCTCAGGAAGAATGGATTAAACAGAAACGCCTTTTGGACGAAGAAGTAAAAGAACGCCAAAAGGAACTTCGCTTACAAGAGAAAAAATATAACGAACGCCTAAGCAGTTTGGATAAACGCCTGGATTCTTTGGATAAAAAAGAAACTACTCTGGCAGAACAGGAAAAGAAATTAAGGAGCAAAGAAGAAGAACTGCTTAATAAAAAAACCGAATATGAAGCTATCCTGACCGCTCAAAAAAATAAATTGGCAGAAATAGCTGGACTTAGCCGCGAAGAGGCAATTGCCCGTTTGCGGGAAGAATTAATCGCTCAGGCAAGACAAGTGGCAGCTAATGATGCCCGGCTTACTCTTGAACAGATAAAACTTGATGCCGGTAGAAAGGCAGCGGAAATTCTTTCTACTGCTATTCAGCGGATGGCTGTTGACCATGTATCAGAATCAACTGTTTCCGTTGTTTCGCTGCCGTCCGATGAAATGAAAGGTCGGATTATTGGACGCGAAGGACGCAATATTCGCACTTTTGAAAAGGCCTCAGGGGTAGATTTAATTATTGACGATACACCTGAAGCGGTTGTGCTTAGTTGTTTTGATCCCGTGCGGCGAGAAATAGCCAGATTGGCTTTGGAAAAATTGATTGCTGATGGTAGAATTCATCCCGGACGCATTGAAGAAGTGGTTGCCAAAACAACTAAAGAGATGGATGAAAATCTAATTAAGATTGGGGAGAAAGCTGTTCTGGATACTAATATCCACAATATCTCTCCGAATCTGATAAAAGTTCTGGGACGCTTGCATTACCGAACCAGTTACGGACAAAATGTATTAGAGCACTCCATAGAATCTGCCTGGATTTGTGGAATTTTAGCAGCAGAATTGGGATTGGATCAAGAAATAGCTCAACGCGCCGGTTTACTACATGATATAGGAAAAGCAGTGGATCATGAATTTGATGGTTCTCATGCTATTATTGGCGCTAATTTAGCCCGCAAAAACGGAGAAGGGAAAATAATCGTTAATGCTATTGAAGCGCACCACGAAGAAGTGGAAGCAAATTCTGTTTATGCTGCTTTAACTCAGGCATCCGATGCCATTTCCGGAGCCCGACCCGGCGCCAGAAGAGAAATGCTGGAAACCTATATGCAGCGGTTAAACAAGCTGGAAGAAATTGCCAATAGCGTTGATGGCGTTAATAAATCGTATGCCATTCAGGCAGGAAGGGAATTACGGATTATTGTAGAACCACAGCTAATAGACGAAAACCAAACTGCTCTGCTGGCAACGGAAATTGCCTCTACGATAGAAAAACAGGTTCAATATCCGGGGCAGATAAAAGTTACCGTGATTAGAGAAACACGCCAGATTGCTATGGCAAAATAATGAAAGTTCTATTCTTTGGTGATGTTTACGGCAAAGCGGGAAGGCAAACAGTCCAGACAGCTATACAGGAATTAAAAGCCAGATTTCAACCCGATTTTATTTTAGCTAACGGGGAAAACCTTGCCGACGGAAGAGGCATAACCGAAAAGACACTGGCTCAACTTTTTAATGCGGGAGTGGATGCCGTTACAGGAGGAAACCATCTATGGGATAGAGCTGAAGCCCTGGAATATATTCATCGGGAAAATAAAATTATTAAACCCCTGAATTATCCTGAAGAAACACCTGGAAATCCTTATCTGGTATTAACTAAAGAAAACCTGCACTTAGGAATTATCTGTCTTTGCGGGCAGCTATTAATGCCCCCCTGTAATAATCCTTTCACGACCCTGAATGAGTTTATCCAATCACATTTTGCCAAAGATATAGATCAGGCATCACTTTTCTCTTTACCTCATCCTGTAATTTTGGATTTCCATACCGAAACGACCAGCGAAAAACGAGCTATGGGTTGGTTTGCGGATGGTAAATTAAGTGCAGTAATAGGCACTCATACTCATATTCAGACAGCAGATGAAGAAATTTTACCTTTAGGAACTGCTTATATTACCGATGTAGGGATGACCGGTTCACATAATAGTGTAATTGGGGTAAAGAAAGAAATTGCGGTGGAAAAATTCTGCACTTGTGTTCCCAAGCGTTTTGAATCTTCCGATTCCGGTTTACAGATTAACGCTGTTTTGCTGGAACTTAATTCTGAAACTGGTTTGGCAGAATCTATCACCCGTATTAAAAGTAATATTGAGTAAAATAAGGAAAATGGAAAAAGTTTTAAATGGTAAACCTGTTGCTCAGCTTATCAATAAAGCTTGTAAGGATTTAATAGCCAGCTATAATTTAAATCCTCATCTTGTTTTAATTCAGGCAGGAAATGATCCTGCTTCTACCTATTATGTTCAAAGCATCATCAATAGCGGAAAAAAAATGGGGTGCAGTTGTGAGCTGAGAACTTTACCTGAAACGGTAACCGAGCAGGAATTATTGGCTGTTTTAGAAGAAGCTAATCAAACAAAGGAAGTGCATGGTATTATGCTGCAAAAACCACTTCCCGCTCACCTCAACGACAGAGTAATAAATTCTGCCATTAATCCTGCCAAGGATTTGGATTGCCTGCATCCGCTTAATTTAGGTAAAATTTTGCTGGAAGAAGATTGCCTCCTTCCCTGTACTCCGGCTGCAGTTCTTTTTTGTATGCGCTATTATGGGATTGAACCTCAAGGCAAAAAGACCGTAATTTTAGGGCGTAGTAATGTAGTTGGAAAACCCTTAGCCAATATCCTGCTTTGGAAAAGGCCTTTTGCCAATGCTACAGTAACCGTTTGCCATAGTAAAACAGATAACCTCAGAGAGTATGTTAAAGAGGCAGATATCCTTGTAGCGGCAATAGGGAAAGCGGAATTTGTCACCCCGGAAATGATTAAAGAAAAAGCAATTATTCTGGATGTGGGCATCAATGAAAGACAGCTGGCAAATGGTGAAACCGTTTATGTAGGCGATGTAAACTACAATTTATGCTATGACAAAGCTCTGGCGATAACTCCGGTGCCTGGAGGAATAGGCAGAATAACCACTTCTATTCTCTATTTAAATTTGGTAATTGCCTGCCTGAGGGCACAAAATATCAACAAAAGTATTGACGAATTTTTGGACTTTATTTTCAGTGAAAAAGAATGAAATACTATTTCCTGTTTTTTGGGAGGAACAATGCAAGTGAAAAGTGTTAAACACTTGTTTATCTCAGTGATAACTATAAGTATGATATTGCTGATTTCAGGTTGCGGAAAATCCGGAAACCGGTTTGCCAATAGACCACCAACTATTGAAATAACCTCCTTTGAGGGTTGGAACGATACTAATGTTATTGCCCCCAATGATACGATGACTTTTATCTTCCAGCAACGCATATACTGGCATGCTACCGATCCTGATGGAGTAATTTCCGGTTTTGCCTTTAGAATTTTAGATGAAAACGGTAATCCCATTAGCACTCGCGGCTATGATTATATAGATTCTACCGGGGTGCTTACACCGGAAAATCTTGTTACGACTTTGGGTACGGGATGGGTTATTCACTATATGCCTGGTGCCGATCAAAATATCCCTTTAGATAATCCTCAGGCACGCCGCTCAATCTGGACTTCACAAAAATATGCGGTAATCAATTTTCCTGCTGCCGATGCTCAAGGTAACCCAATAGTTAAATTCAGTAAATTTGAAGTTGTAGCTATTGATAATCGGGGAGCCATAACCTCTGAACCTGCCTGGCGTGATTTTAGAACTCGTTCTGATCGCCCCAAGTGTACTGCTTCTACTACAAAAGGTAATCCTAATGGAAAAGATGTCGGCTCTGGATTAAAGCTTTCCTTCTCTATGAAAGATACCGATCCCTATATAACCTCTGTTCCCTATAAATATGAATTTAAGATAATGAAGCTAAACCCTCAGGGAGCAGTTGTTCCCGGAACAGAAACGGAATGGTTTTCCACAACCGCAGAATCTAACCGAGCTGATAAAATTAACGAATACTTGTTAACCAAATATACCCAGCCAGCCATCACTTATGATTATGTAGAAGAAAACGGTCAACCTGTAGGTTTACCTGTAACGAAAACAAGAATCATTTCTCGGGTTATGGATATGGCAGGGGTTCTATCTATACCGGATTCAAGCTCTGTTTTAGCATTTTATGTCTGTCCCGGTTTTAGACCTCATACTTTTATCTACCCAACTAAAACTTACGCCCTTACAAACTACCACTTTGAAGATTACGGTGATGATAATACAGAAGAAATTAAGGTTATACCCAAAATTATCTCCGAGGGAACAACTCACTATGCCATTCCGCTTTTTAAAGATGCAGCAGGGCAAAACACCGCCGTGTATTCCTCAAATATCAAGCTTTGGATTCGTTGGGGCTGGTGGGGTGAATATGTTAATAGTGAAGGTGTGAGCTATGGTGATACCTCAAATCTGGCACAGATTCCTTATAATAAAAAAGTGGATGTTCTCTTAGACAGCCGCACAGGAAAGAACTATTTCAGCGAAGTGACCGCTTTTGATATTAGGTTGGATGGCCAACCCTATAACTATCCGCCCTATCCCTTCAGCCAATATGGTTTTACTGATAATGACGGAACAAAATGGCTGCGCCTTCCTGTAAATTCACCTTTGGGTCAAACCGTTGTGCTAACAAGCAGTCAATTACCTCTTCCTCCTGCAACTGAACCTGGGGAACACAAATTTGAAGTTAGAATCGTTGATTTGCAAGATGAGTATGATCCCACTCCTGTTTCTTTCACTTTCTTCCTGCATCGTTATATTGAACCCGCAAACCGTAGCGGGATTCTGGTTATTGATGACGATGTTACAAGTAACGGAATAAATAATGATTTGATTACTGAGCAATATACTAATATGCTTTCCGACTATACTGGAACAGTAGATTATTATACCCGCTCCAATGCAAGTTTTGTTGATATACGCAGTCGTGCCCTTGCCTTCAGTGATCTGCAAAAGTATAAACTGGTTATCTACCATAATGATAACTTCCTCAGTTCCGGCAATCTGTTGAAAGATTTTGACGGACTTAGCTTATACCTGATGCGAGGAGGGAATTTAGTAATGTCCCACACACATCTATTAGTTCAGCAGATTTCAGAAATTGCAAAAGGTGGAACTCGCAAGACCTTCGTTAATAATCTTGGCTTTAGCAGTATTCCCCAAATTTCATTTATCTACGATAATATGAATAAAGCTTTCTTCCAAAAAGCCATCCATGCTCAAAATGGTTATAGTGATATGAACCTCCAATATGATGATCCACCTGCAGTAGCAAGAATATGTGACTTGCGTGACGGCTTGGGAAGTTTATCCTATTTTGAAAACAGTAATTTCTCGGGTGAAGTTCTTTTCAAGTTTGGTTGTAAACCTGTTACTGCCACTGTCTGTCCCCCTTCTGCTGCTTTTTACAATGAGTATAATGATCAGAAAACTGTCGCTTTTAGAAGGACTACCTCCTCCAACGGAAAGGTCTATGTCTTTGGATTTCCCTTATCCTATATGAAAGTTAATGACGAATCCGGTGGCTCGCGTCAGGTAATGAATAAAATTATTTCCGAAGTGATGTAAAGATTTATCCCCTTTTTTTGTAACCGGAGGAATTCCATCCTCCGGTTTTTTTTTACACTGAGGGCACTGAGGGCACTGAGAGCACTTAGCTCATAAGCGGATATTGATGATGAAATAGAAGAAATAGCAGAAAAAACTTGACAACTTTTATATGGTTGGTTATATTGTTTTCATAGATTTGTGAGCAGTTGTGTTAATTTTGTTTTTTATACACTACAAAGGGTTAGTATTTTTTTAATTACCCGCATAACAAAAACCGCGCACAAAGGAACATTCATTAGAGAGGAGATTATGAACATAGTAATTTGTCCGGTTGCTATTAAAAGCAATGCCTCCTATCATAAGGAGGGGGCAAATTCTTCGTATCTAATTTCCTTGCTTTTTCCACCAATTCACTTATCCCTGTCTAAAAATGGTTTTCTACCAAAATACACTCTCATCGGTTTATTAGAAATAATCATCGCACATTATCTTTATGTTACCGAAGTGATTGTATTTTGCCGAAACCGCAAATGGGTATTACCTTCAAAATCAACTTTGAGAGCCGGAAATCTCATCACAAAAAACCGGAGGAGGATAACCGGCTCTTAGCTTTTGTAATATAATCAATAAATATTAAATACAAATTTCTGGAGATAATTATGAAGAAATTCGTATTCCTGTTAGCGATAGTGCTTACGGTGAGTTTTTTAACAGCCGGAGTAAAAAATGCTATCGCAGTGGCTGATGAAGTGAATGTGAATGCACCTAAAAATGGGAGCAGAGCTGTGTTTTACACAGAGGATTTTGAATCTGGAGCTACTGGTTGGACTCATTACGATGGTGCCGTTCCCCTAAATATGTGGCATATTTATAATGCTGGTGGAACTCAAGGGGATGTTTGGTGGATGGGAGATGAAGAGGGAAATGGTGGTTATCATAGCCATCAATATCTGGTTTTGGATACTCCTGTAATTAATATTTCCACCGGTAATTCCACTCTAACTTTCAAGATGAAACACGGTTTGGAAGAACCTGGAGCCAGTGGTGGATATGACGGTTGGGATTCCTTCAATATCCGTATTTCTACTAATTCCGGTATAAGTTACACTGTTATTCCCGATACCATTGCTATTACATCTCCTGTGTATGATTTCAATAATTCCTATGCTTTTGGTTCGGAACATGGAGAAGGAATGGGAGTTCCCGGTTGGGGTGGAACTCGTGACTGGACTACTGTAACTGTAAATCTATCCAGTTATCTGGTAAGCGGTGCAGCAAGCGTAAAAATTCGTTTTGCCTTTGCTTCCGATCCTGCTTATTGCACAGATGATGATCCTGCATTGTTTGGTGTGATGGTAGATGATATTGTTCTTGCCGGTTACACTAATAACGGGGTAGAAGATGAAATGACCTACAGCAGTTTAGTTCCTACAGCAGGTGACTTCTGGCACCTTGCTACGGATGCAAGTGCTCCTTCCCCCACGCACATTATGTCTTCTATGAACAATGCCGGAACCTATGCTCCCAGTATGTTAGATTATCTGGAGAGCCCGGATATAGTTCTTCCTGCAGGTGCAACTCAAATTATTGCGGACTTTCAGTTAAAAGGTTCCTATGAAGATAATGGTGTTTTTCCCGATGTTGATTATTTCGGTTGGGAGATTTATCATAATGGGGATTGGTATTATATGAGCAATCCTTATGCTGATACGGCTCTTTCTAACTATGTTTATTCCAGTGCTCCGGAAACCTGGGCTTCAATGATCTTAAGTTATACAGGAGTTACAGGTGATATAACTAACCTTGCCGGAAGCACAGTTCGGTTCCGCTGGTATTTTCAATCCAATGCTAATACTCCAATCGGAACTCCTTTACAGATAGATAACTTCCAGATATTTTCTGTAACGGCAGCTCCAGCACCACCCAATTTAGTTTATCCTGCCAATGGACAGCACAATTTACCGTTTACGGGTTTTGAACTGGATTGGACTGCTAATTCTCAAGGTGCTCTTCCGGAGTCATATACTGTTTATATGGATACAGAACTGGAAAATCTGGAGCTGGAAACATTCAATCCAAGTTTTGTAGAAGAAGGAATTACCGTAAGTTACTATAATCCAGCTGATAGTTTGGTAACTTTCAATCCATCGGAAACCTGGTATTGGAGAGTTGGAGCTTATGTAGAAGGACAGGAAGAAGCATTAAGCGAAGTATTTACTTTTTCTATAATTGCTTCCGCTATTAATACTTTCCCCTGGACGGAGAACTTTGAACATTCTGGCTCTATGCCAACGGGTTGGACAGTTGGCAATGTAGATAACGATTTAACTACCTGGGCTATTTACGGTCCTACTACAACTTATGCCCATTCGCCTTCTTATAGTGTGTTTCATAATTACAGTGCTGAAACAGCTGATCCGGGTCAAAACGGTTGGTTGATTACTCCTGCCATACAATTACCTTCCACAGGAGCTGGAGCATTATCTTTCTGGAGTCGTAATTCCTATGCACCTTATACTGTTTATAATGGTGTTTTGGTAAATACCGATCCTGATCCTACTAATCCCAACTGGGTGGAGGTTTGGGTTCAGGATGATTTAACCACCACTGCCTGGGCTCAGGAAACAGTTGATCTTAGTGATTATGCCGGGAACATCATTTACATTGCTTTCAAATATACAGGTTATGATGCCAATGCCTGGTATATTGATGATGTAACTGTAAACTTCTATACTGAAGATGTTCTTCCGCCTGTATTATCCAATCATCTGCCCATTATAAATACTCTACGGGATGATCTTCCTTTCCCTGTGACTATTAATGTAGCTGATGACGCTATTTTTAATAATCCTGTATTGGGAGTAAATCTCTATTATTCAACTGATACTGGAGCAACCTGGAGTGCACCGATAGCTATGACGCCTCCCACGACTGGAAATACCTATACAGGTGAACTTCCTGCTGTTTTTAGTGTAGGAGATGAAGTAACCTACAAATTTGAAGCATGGGATGACCATAATAACTATGCTACTAAGCAATTCAGCTTTGAAATTAATGATCCGGTATGGATTTATTATGATATGACCGGTCCAACTTCATATAACGGTTCTACATCTATCGTTTGGGGACCGATGGTCTATTATGAAAATCCACTTTACGGAACTGCGAATGCCCTTCAACTACTTATGGTTTCAGGTATTACATATACTGCCACTAATGCCACCTTGTATATCTACGGAGAAGATTCAGAAGGAAATATATCTGTTCTATATGGGCCTTCAACAATCAATTTCCCAACTGCCAGAACCTGGACAAATTTTGATTTGAGCGATCAAAATATCCAAATAACTACACCTTATTTCTGGGTTGTTTTTGGGGATATGACTTCCTGCAGTTATTATGCTCTGGATCAGACCTACGATTATACCCCTTATGCATATATAATGAATCAGGGAACACCGTTCTATCATTTCACAGGGCTAACGGGTGAATGGTGTATTGATGCTTATGTCCAAACTGGTAGTTCTATGGGGATTTTTGCCCCTGTTGTAACGGCAGCATTAAATGCAAACAGCAATCCAACTCTTACCTGGGATGCAATTTCAGGAGCTGTCAGTTATGATGTTTACGGAGCAGATGATCCTTATGCTACCTATCCCGCAAACTGGTTTCTTTTAGCAGATAATATTACTGCTACTACCTATGAATATACTGGCACTGATGCCAAAAAGTTCTTTAAGGTAGTTGCTTCTACTAATTTAACCGGTGGGAAAGGAAAGAAAATTCCTCAGGGTTCCTTCAAAGCCGAAAAGGTCTCTTTTGATGTTTTGGGAACTATTCCTGCCAGGAATTTAGTAAAATAACATAAGCTATACTGTTCTCTATAGTATAGTTGAAAAGAAAAACCCCCGTTGATTTTAGTAAACGGGGGTTTTTTCTTCAATAGGACTTTGGCTAATTCAAGATACAGCTATTTCATTAAAATCATTTTTCTAATGGAGCTGAATTTTCCGGTTTGCATCTTATAGAAATACATTCCACTGGCTATGGATTTGCCGCTTTCATCTTTACCATCAAACACAATTTTATGATATCCTGCATCCAAAGTAGTATTCAAAAGTTTCCTTACCAATTGTCCTTTAATATTATAGATATCAATCGCTACAATGCCTTTGGTAGCATTACAGAAGCTAATAGTGGTTTCGGGATTAAAAGGATTAGGATAGTTTCCTTTAAGGTCGTTCACGAAAGAAGGAGCTACAGGGTCATCATTATCAACAATATATCCACCATTGGAATGAACGCTGAAATCATCCACTAAGAAAGCTATAGCAGAATTGGAAACACAACGGATACCAATATAAACATTCTGTCCATCATATTGGGAAAGGTCATAAACATATTCATTCCAGTTATTAGGAGCTTCCACATCGGTAACACCGCTAACAATTTGAAATCCGGGAATAATTATTGCCGATACGGTGCATACCCCTACGCGAAATCTATCCAAACTATTGGAACCGGGGAATGACCTGGCGTAAAATTTTACTGAGCTATCAGTTCCTAAATGTACTCGGGGGGTTATCACCCAATCGTTATTAGGAGGAGTGAGAGCAGAAAACGAAGCCAGCATTTTAGCTCCAAAATGAGGGCTAACTGTTGTTAGGGGAGGAGTTGTTGCAGAGGGATTGAAAACTATATAAGACATTGGTTCTCCTGAACCCGGAAAATCAATATCGGTAAGCTCTGCAGTAGGTGCATGATCTAAATCTCTCAAATTCCAGGGAATAAAAGTAGTTACAAAATCTGGATAATCCTCAAATCCATCTCCAAAAATCTGTTCTGCCAGCTGAAAATTGACTACTGCTTCCACAACTGCAGGTTCCGATTCACCTCCCGGGGAAACGGAAGTAACATTATATAAATAGATGGCGTTAGCTAACCCAGCATCGGTGTAAGTTATTGTTTCTTCGTCGTTAATGGTTGCAATCAAAGCTCCGTCTCTATAAATTTTATAGCCGGTAACATTCTTTGAGCTATTGGTAGAGGATTTATTACTGGTAAATAAATCATTCTTTACATATAGATAGTTGTTCTGAGAGTTAAGATTTACCGAGATAAACTGTTTGGCGGGTGCACCAAACTGAGCAAAAGCTCTCAGTGACCAATTGTAAGGTTTATCGGGTGCAATTTGGGTTAAGGTTTGCCAAGCTCCTTGCAGATAGATCATATTACCTTTACCTTCTATTTGCGGACCCTGATCGGCTCCTGCAGGTGAACCACCCTGGGTATTGCATTCATAACCGTAATAAAGTTCACCTGTTGCAGGAATAGGAATATGAGCAGTTAAGAAAACTGTATTCCATTCATTTAAAACAGGATTTTGCACAACCTGGGAATGAACAAGCGTCCCGGCATTAGTAGCGGAACCACCGGTCCAAATCTTCATAGTATAGGTGCAACTGGAATATTTGGGTATAAATTCCATGCGGGTTATTGAGCATCCCAGATAAGGAATAAGGTCTTCATGAGTCCAGCGGTGAGCTACATCAAAAACAATAGGAGAATTAGTGCCGATGGCATTACCGGTCGTCATATCAGTCCAGGTTATCCAATTTCCTTCAGGATTATTCCAGTTTAGAATTACATCTCGTTCCACTACAGTAGCTGTAAGATTTATTGGCGGCAAAATAACTGGAGCCACATCTGCCATAACTGTATTAGTAGGTAATGATTCTCCGGAAGTGTATAAGGCAGTTACATAATAACTGTAAAAACCGGAACTGAGACCAATATCATCATAAAAAAGCGAATCGGGAGAAGTAGTGGAAATTAAAGCTGAATTACGATAAACCTTATAACCTAATAGAGCTCTTGATTCCACAGGAGCATTCCAGGCAAGATGAACATCAAAACCGTTAATGGTTGCAGTTAAATTATTCGGAGGATTGAGTATTTCTACCCAAACGGAGATTGAAACTGTATCCAGATAAAGGAAGAACATATTGGGCTGGCTATAGCCCTTAAAGGCAAAATAATAAACGCCACTGGAAGATGGTGTAACAATCACTTCTTCTGGTGTGAAGGTAGTATTGATGATATTATCATTACTATAAATTTCATTTGTCAAACCAGCAACGGTAGGTGCATTTCCCCAATACAGAGCAAGTTTTTCCGGCAATAAATTACTGGAGGCACGATAAAAGAATTTTATTTTATAGTTTGTGCCTTGCGTAAGTTGCATTGGAGGTAAAATTAACCAGTCGTTCATCACTAAACTTTCACTAAAGCGAATTCTTGCACTATTGGGTAGAGAATGGGCAAGCTCACTATTGGTAACCCAAGTATAATTATCGTTATTGGCATTAAGGGTGAACCAGCCGGTAGGTAAAGCTGGAGGCGTTACAGTATCAAAATTCTCACTCCAGGGAAAAGTAGAGACAGTAGGATCTGCCAAAGTAGTAAAACTCCAAACAGGACAGTTCAACGCATCTCCAAAAGTGTTATAGGGAACTATCTTCCAATAATACATAGTGCTGTAAGAAAAATCCTCAGGATTATATACAGTTCCTGTTTGGGTAGTTCCATTAACGATATTGGAAGGAGGATTATCTGTTCCCAAATAAACCTTATAGCCATCAATTATTCCACCACCTGCAGCCCAGGATAGATTGGCATAAATGGAAACATTAACAGCATTATTAGCTGGAATAGGATTTTGAGCGGCAGTTGGGGGCTCACCTGTAACGGGAGGAGTAAAAACAAAAGTTAAACCATTAGGAGGAAAAACAGTTGCGCTTAAAGTGCAAAAATTGTTATTGGCAGTTCCAGCATTGGTATTAGCCCAATCCGTTGATGTTGTCCGGTTATTAAAATCGGTATTGGAATTGCCTCTAATACCAACCTGGATAGCCGCATTGGTAGAAGATGTAACGGTAGAAAAAGGACCGTATATATAACAGACCTTGTTGCCGTTTTCCTGCAGCTGAATTTGAAAACTGAAATCATCATTTGCAGTCGCAGTAACAGCCCGCCGATAATGTAACCACTGAACGGTGAAAACACGGTTGGGTGCAGTTCCACTGCAGAGAGACATCAAAGAACCTGTATCGCGTGATTTTAGATCACGATTTAATCCGGCGGCAATATTATTGGTTCCCGTAGCGGCACTTATTGCTGTATTACTTGTTACTACTGTATCACCCATAGCAATAAAACCATTGGTGGCAATACTGATTGTAGTATAATCCACCTCGTTAAAATTGAAAGTAAAACCAATAGGTATAGCCAAAAAGCACTCATTATCATTAGTATTAGTTCCGTGAATAGTGCCTCCGGTTATTTCAGTAAAAGTTCCCGCAGTTGAAGAAAACGAATATTCATTCACTGTTGCCCAGGCACTAAGTGCCGAAACTAATAAGAGCAACTCCAAAAATAATAATTTGCTCGTGCGCATAATAAACTCCTTTACTATGATGTTGCTATCGCTTATTCCTTTATGAACATTAATATTCTTGGTAAAAACGGAGACCGAATTTACATTTATACACTATATAAGAGTATTAAAATTGTGTCAAGGGAAAAAGCGTTTTATTCCATCGGGAAAAATATATACCCGCAAATTTTCCTGATTTCACAGATAAAAAAGCTCTCACCGATAATATATATATCATATTGAAAAGACATAAAAGGAAAATAAGGTTTAGAATGCTGAGAAGGTTTAGAGGGCTGAGAAGGTTTAGAAGGTTGAGATCTAAAAATTGATGATAAATCCTTTGCCCTTCACTCTTTGCCCTCTGCCAAAAGCCCCTAAGGGCGACACTAAAATAGCGATGGTGGCGTAAGCCCCTCGGGAAATGTAAGCTACAGTATTTTTTATCCTTTTCCCCCTTTCCTGAAAGCCCCTTAGGGCGATACTAAAATAGCGACGGTGGCGTAAGCCCCTCGGGAAAATAATGTTATTCAATTAAACTAATCGTTTTTCCTTCAATTTATCCGGGTTCCAATGTTTTTTCAAAAGGGCATCAAATTCCTCTTCCGCTGTGATATTATGATGATGATCTTCCTGATGTTCAATATAATCTTTCACCTCATCCAAATTTGATTTACTGACGGAAAAG
>DAONFA010000012.1 GCA_035403355.1 Candidatus Cloacimonas sp.
TGCAGCAGAATGGCATCTGGAACTAATCTTGCAGCCATGCGGATATAGTCAATGCCAAAGTTACTGTATGGAGACCATGATGAATAAACCGACTATCGGACAACGCCTTAGCTTGGTAATTAAGGCAATGCGACTCAAGGATTACCAGTTTGCCAATAAGTATGGCATCTCCCGTGCCTCGCTTTCTCGCTACAAACTGAACGAGAGATACCCTGATCCAGAGTTCTTGGAATCCCTCTCCAAAGATCAGATCAACCTCCACTGGCTCTTTACGGGAAACGGCTCCATGTATGCCAAAGACGAGTTTCAAGAGCTCATCCAGTCCAATCAGACGCCCATTATGCAAACCAATACAGATAACTCAACCCCTTCAATAGTATCTCCAATCCTGCATCCAATAACCGATCAGGACTTCGATCCAGCTAGATCTATCACCTTTCCCATAGTGGGTGAGATAGCTGCCGGACCTCCCATGGAGATCAAGGACGAGTGGAGTCAGATGGGTCAGATTCAGTTGCCAGTCTCATTCCTGCCCGGCAACCCCAAGCAATATACTGTCTTTCAAGTAAATGGACAGAGCATGGAGCCTGTGATCCAGCATCAGGACATCGTGGTCATCAAGAGCGATCTAAGCTGGGAAAATGCCGATGGCAAAATTGCAGTTGTAAGGACTGACGATGGTCTCACCATCAAGAAGGTGCAGATCGACCACCACAGGCAACAGATTATCCTCCAACCATTTAATATAGACTACCCGGTTCTTGTTTTAGACTCAGATTGGAATTACGGAGCTTTCCTGATCGGCACAATCGCACTCCAATTGCGCTTTTTCTAATTTCAAAGTTCCATTTTCCCAACTGCTCTTTCCAAAGCCTGTCCAAACGCCTCGCTAATTTGCAGTAATAGTGTCAGCAAACAGTCCAAAAACGTCCAAATAGGCGCTTGGACATTTCCAAAGCCAGTCCATCGTATCTCGCCACCAATCAAAGCCTTATCCCCACTTTCCCCTTGTGTCACTTCTTGCAGCTTTGGGTGTCAGTTTATAGCTGCACTTGTTTTTTATCTGCATTGGATTTTTAACCCCGCTGGCAAAGCATAAAAAATGGTCTTTGCCTTCAAGATATGATATAAATTGATAGAGTTCTCTTCCGTGCTTAAAAAAACTATTCTTCAAAAAACGCTTTCACAAAAGGCACTGCTTTAAAAGGCATCAAATCCTCTATGCCTTCACCCACGCCTAAAAGTTTGACCGGTAATTTCAAGTTATGTTTCAGATTAAAGATAATTCCCCCTTTGGAAGTTCCATCATATTTGGTAAGAGCAATTCCGGTTAATTTTATTGCTTTGTCAAAATTATTTGCCTGGGAAACGGCATTTTGTCCTGTTGTGGCATCCACTACTAAAATCGTTTCGTGAGGTGCATCGGAAACAAGTTTCTTGATAGTTCTATCAATTTTACTAAGTTCTTTCATCAAGTTCTCTTTAGTATGCTGCCTGCCTGCTGTATCAATTAAAACAATGTCATAACCACGAGCCAGAGCTGAATTTACTCCATCATAAATAATCGCTGCCGGATCGCTATCCGGTTGAGAACGAACGATGGAAACTCCGGCGCGATCAGCCCAAATAGCTATTTGTTCAATAGCGGCAGCCCGAAAAGTATCTCCAGCCACAATTAAGACCTTTTTCCCCATTTTCGAAAATTTATATGCAACTTTCCCGATGGTTGTGGTTTTTCCTGTTCCATTCACCCCTGCAAAAACAATGATATAAGGTTTAATATCAGGAACAGTAAAGAAATCGGGAGCGTCCTCATTCTCGGCGAGTAAAATATCTCTCATTACATCGGTTAAGTATATTTGTGCAATTTCCGGGTCGTTAACTTTATCCTTTTTCAATTGTTCTTTAAAGCGCGTAAGAATGATATCCGTCATTTCAATTCCGGTATCGCAGCGAAGCAAAATTTCTTCTATTTCATTAAACATTTCGTCATCAATTACTTTGCGTTTTTTAACTGTCTCCGATATTTTCCCGATAAAACTGCTATTGGCTTTAGAGAGTTTTTCTTTCAGGTTTTTCATTATGTTTAGCATTTTTGGTCTCCATTTTCAAATATTCTATTGACATTCTAAGCAAGTGTGTTAAATTTGTATTTAGGGGTTGGAAGTCAATAAAAATTTGTTTCTGACCGGTTCTAAATACTGTTCAGAGAATAAAAACGAAGGTTTTTGAATGGCACGCACGAAAATATTACCAAGGTATTTTTTACTGTTGTTATTTCCGATAATAGCAGCAGTTTTAGGGGGTTTGCTATATTCGGGAAGTTATATGGCATACACTAATAATAAAGGAATAACAGACATTAGTCAGGCAGAGATAAATTTAGCTCTCAGCTTCTTTATTGGAATTTTAGCTATTGCCTACTATTGTTTCTCTAAGAACATCTTATTAGGTTTACAAATCTTTATCCCCCTTTTATACGGTCTTTTAATGTTACTGCGCTTTAAAACGGAGCTCAGCTTGGTCTTGCTTTTTTTGCTCAATTTGGCTTGCGGTTTTTTGTTGTGGCTTATTTTACGCTATACCTATTTAGCCAAAACCCTAATCCGATTGCGCACTTTAATCTTTTCTTTTACTTCAGCTTTTGTTTTTGCTATCTATTTAAAACTATTGATGGCATTAATCAAGCAGCCCAATGCCGAAAATACTTTTAGGGATTTATTCCTTAATGCTTTAGTATTATTTATTTTCATCGGAGTGGGCATTTCTCTGGCTATATTAATTATAACGCGCAAGGATATTAAAGATATGGCTATAGCAAAAAAGGACAATGTAGAAGAAAACGATGATTTCTGACAGAGATTTCTTTGTCCTTTCGCTGCAGGTTAATGATCAGGGCAAATATCAATGCTTAAATCCTCATAACCTGTTTCCTAAGTCCAATCCTCTCTATTTGGAAATTGGATGTGGTAAAGGCGAATTTATTTCCCGCTATTCTATCTTACATCCGGAATATAATTTTATCGGTTTGGAATCCGCAGATAAAAGAATTAACAATACTTTGAAAAAATTGAACCCGGAGCAAAATTCCAATGTCCGTCTCTTGCGTTATTATGTAGATTCCTCAATTTCTCAGCTCTTTCCTGCAGAATCAGTTTCAGGTATTTTTATTCAATATCCCGATCCCTGGCCCAAAAGAAAACATCACCGTCGCCGCCTTATTCAACAGGATTTTTTAAGCTCTCTGGCAATCATCTTAAAGCCCATGGCACAGATACAAATTACTACCGATAATAGTGATTATGCCACTTGGATCGTGGAAGAATTTTTGGCTCATCCCAGTTTTATTTCTGTTTTTGAAAATCTATTACTTAATCAATCTCCCTTTAGGGAACATATTACCACTTGGTATGAATCCGAACAAAGGCGACAAGGTTTTGAACCCCAATATATGTTATTTAAACGAATTTAGGAGTAAGCACAATGAATTACATTTTCAGCTCCAATTATCAAATCAACAAAATGCTCAATAATGTGGTAGAAAGTATCACAAACCTGGCGGAAGAACAATTATTGCATATTCAACGCTTAACCCGTATAGGCGAATCCCTTTCTTCAGAGACAGACCTGGATAAAATCTTTGATATGATTCTGGAAGAGGGAATTTCCTTTACCCGAGCAGATGCTGCTACTATTTATATGGTTAATCAGGATGCAACCCAGCTTCATTTTGAAATTGTTTATAATGCAACTTTAAACTTGCGCAAGGGAGGAACTCGGGGACCCGTAAACTGGAAAAGTATTGACCTTTACGATGAAGAACACAAACCGGTAGATAACAAAATTGTTACTAATGTCTATCATCACAAACAGGGTTTATATTTTGACGATGTTTATGAAGCTGAAGGTTATGATGTTAGCGGCACTATTAAAACCGATAAAGAAAATAACTACCGCTGCAAATCTATGCTGACTATACCTTTAAAAAACCATGAAGATACTGTTTTAGGCGTGATTCAATTTATCAATGCTATGGATACGGAAGGAAACATTATTTCTTTTACCGATGAGCATAAGGCAATGCTTTCTTCCCTTGCTTCTCAAGCAGCAATCGCCCTATCCAATAAGAAACTGATTGAAAGCTTGGAAGAACTATTGAATCAATTTATTCGTTCTATTGCCGGTGCTATTGAAAGAAAATCCAAATATTCTTCCAATCATATTACCCGGGTAGCTTTGCTAACTGAAATGCTGGCTAATAAAATCAATGAAGCCGGGGACAATTATTTTCAGGGACGCAAATTCAGTGAAAACGAACTGAAAGAGATTTCTATGGCTGGTTGGATGCACGATGTAGGTAAAATTGTTACCCCTGAAGCAATTATGGATAAAAGCACAAAACTGGAAACAATTTGCGACCGCATTGAACTGATAAAATTGCGTTTGGAAAAAATGGAATTATTGCTTAAATACCTGCAAACCCAATTAACCGAATATAACTTTGCTGCATTTGTGCACAATAATATAGACAGTGAAATGGAACCTGCAGATTTTAAGAACTATTTCGCTGATATTATCAATTTCCTGGTTAAACTGAACGAAGGAAAAGAATTTGTGGACCAGGCAGACCTGATACGGGTAGAAAAAATCAGTAACATTAACTTTGAATACGAAGGAAATCATTACTTCGTATTTACCGAAAATGAAAAGAAAAATATGATGATTCCAGGCAGAGGAACTTTAACCACTGAAGAAATGAAAATTATGCAAGACCATGTTGCTATCACCTGGGAAATGCTTTCCAAACTTTCGTTCCCCAAAAAGTATGAAAATGTAGCTTTCTATGCTTCTACCCATCATGAAGCCCTTAATGGAAAGGGCTATCCCAATGGTTACAAAGCGGAAAATTTACCGTTACAATCACGCATTTTGGCTGTAGCAGATATTTTTGAGGCATTAACCGCTACTGACAGACCCTATAAACCGGCTAAAACCTTAAGCGAATCCTTAACTATTATGGGCTTTATGGTTAAAGACGGTCATCTGGATAAAAATCTGGTTGATTTCTTTATGGATAGCGGACTTTATAAAGAATATGCTGAACGCTATATGGATAAGAAATATATTGATGAGGTTAATATTGAATCCATTAAAGCTAAATACGCCAATAAATGACCCTTAACCTATTTACCCAACCCCTTCTTTTTTTAGCTCCTCTGGCTGGTTACACCGATTCTGCCTTCCGCCAAATATGTAAAAACTGGGGAGCAGAAGTTTTATGTAGCGAAATGGTCAGCGCTGATGGTTTGATAAGGGATTCCGCCAAAACTTTGCAATATGTTGATTTTGAAGAAACCGAACACCCTTTTGGCATTCAAATCTTTGGCAGTAAACCTTTAGTTATGGCAAAAGCCGCTGCTGCATTAATACCTTATAAGCCGGATTTCATTGATATCAATATGGGCTGCCCTGTAAAAAAAGTTGTTCGTAAAGGAGCAGGTTCTGCTTTGATGCAAACCCCTGCTCTGGCATCACAAATTGTTATGGAAACAAAAATCGCGCTGCAAGGTATTATCCCTCTTAGCGTTAAATTCCGTAGCGGATGGGATTTTCAAAATCAGAACTACCTGGATTTTGGTTTGCTGCTGCAAGATAGCGGAGCTGATTTTCTTTGCCTGCATCCCCGAACAGCGCATCAAATGTATTCTGGTTCAAGTAATTGGGAACAAATTGCAATCCTGAAACAAAAGGTGCAAATTCCAGTAATCGGAAATGGCGATATCAAGTCCCCGGAAGATGCTTTACAAATGCTAACTGAAACAAAATGCAACGGAATAATGATTGGTAGAGCTGCCTTAGGAAAGCCCTGGCTTTTTGCTCAATGCCGAGAACTGATTTCTAAAGGAACCTATCATCCCGTTACCCGACAAGAAATCGTCAAAACCATTTTTAACCACATAGATAAAGCTTTGCTCTATAAACCGGAAAAGGTTGTTGTGCGCGAATTGCGTTCCCGGCTTTGTTTTTACACCAAAGGAATTTTAGGAAGTTCAGAATTGCGCAATAAAATCAATCATACCGATAGTATCACAGAACTGAAGGCAATTATTCAATCAGGTTTTTCTCTGCTATAAGCATAACCCGGATTAATCAGGGTTAAACCCTCTGACCGGAATTCTAATTTATCTATACAAAACTGTGGTAAATGGGTGAGCTATCTAAATCTGCACTTGACACAAAGCGCATTTACTATAGAATAGTATAAATTTCATAAACAGGATATTATTTATGGCTCGGTCAATTGTCTTATTAAGCGGAGGAATGGATTCTTTGGTTACAGCTGCTTATGCAGTTGCCGAAGGTGATAATGTCTATTTTCTGCATTTTAATTACGGTCAGCTAACCGAAAAGAAGGAACTATCTTGTTTTTCAAAGCTGGTAGATTACTATCAACCTGTGCAAGCTAAAACAATTAACTATCCCTGGTTAAAGGAAATTGGCGGCTCTGCTTTAACTAATGGCAATCTGTCTGTTCCTACCGGTGAAATTGCAGCTAACAAGATTCCCTGCACCTATGTTCCTTTTCGTAATGCTATTTTTCTTAGTGCTGCAGTTGCCTGGGCAGAAGTGATAAATGCTACAAAGATATATATTGGAGCAGTGGAAGAAGATAGTTCCGGTTATCCTGATTGCCGGGAGGTTTTTTTTAAGGCATTTGCGAAAGTGATTGCTACCGGAACAAAAGGCGAAATTCCGATAGCTATAATAACCCCCGTTTTGCATCATAGCAAGGCAGAAATTGTGCAGTTGGGAACTGAACTGAAAGCTCCTTTTCATCTATCCTGGAGCTGCTATACTGATAATGATATTGCCTGCGGTGTTTGCGAAAGCTGTCTCTTGCGTAAAAAGGCATTTCAACAGGCAGGAATAAGCGATCCTATTCCCTATCGTAACTAAATGGAAAAAGAGAAATTATGAGTAAAAACATCCTTATTATTCTTACCGGCGGCACAATTTCAATGAAGGCAACTGACCCTGCCGGAGTTATTCCCAGCCCCGAATTTGGTAATTTCCTGAGGCAGTTTCCTCAGCTTGATAGTGTTGCCAATGTAGAAGTGATGGACTATTTAAATATCCCCAGTCCCTATATGACACCTGAAATGATGTTTGAACTGGCTGAATTGATAGACCTGAAAATAATTGATTATGATGGCGTTGTTGTCACTCACGGAACGGACACTTTGGAAGAATCCGCTTTCTTATGTGATTTGGTTTTAACTACCCGCAAACCCGTTATTTTTACTGCGGCAATGCGTTCCGGCAACGAAATCGGTTTGGACGGTCCACGGAATATAATTGGCAGCGTTCGCGTTGCCAGTCATCCGGAATCTATGGATAAAGGCGTTCTGGTTGTGATGAATGATGAGATTCACACAGCTCGCGATGTGGTAAAAGCCGATACCGGCAAACTTGATGCCTTTGTTTCTCCCGGATATGGTCCTATCGGTTATGTTGACCCCGATACCATTATTTATCATCGGGTTTCGCTATATCGGGAAAATGTTTGGACGGAACAATTGGATACCAGAGTAGAATTGATTAAAGCCGTAGCCGGAATGGATGGTAAATTTATTCGCTGTTGCCTGGAAAAAGGAGTGAAAGCAATTGTTATTGAAGCATTCGGACGCGGCAATTTACCGAATACAATTATTCCTGATCTTGAAGCAGCAATCGCTAAGAATGTATTGGTGGTAATAACTTCCAGAACCTATACCGGAAGAGTTTTGCCTGAATACGGTTATGAAGGTGGAGGAAAGCATCTGGAATCAATTGGTTGCATTCTTGCAGGAGATATGAAAGGTGTTAAAGCCCGACTGAAATTGATGGCTCTTTTTGGAAAATATCAGGATTGCGATATAGTGAAGCGCTTTTTTAAACAGAGTTTACTATGAAAATTGCTATGTTGGGTCCCGCTCCACCCTTCAGAGGGGGAATTTCCCTTTTTGCCATCTCGCTTGCCAGAGCTTATAAGGATTTGGGGCATACAGTAGAGTTCTTTAATTTTAAACAGCAATATCCGCAGTTGCTTTTTCCGGGCAAAGGACAGTATGACAAGGCACTTTCCCCAAATGAATTTGTCAATCACCGAACCCTGGTTCCCTGGCTGCCCAAGACCTGGAAAGAAACCGTCCACCAAATAAAGCTATACATGCCGGAAATAATCATCGTTTCGTGGTTTTTACCTTATTTTGCTCCGGCATACGGATATATTTTAAGACATCTGTCAAATACAAAAATAATAATTCTGGCACATAATATTACCTCCCACGAAAGTTGGTTCGGCGAAAAACAATTCCTGCAATATGTTTTTAAGCCCGCAACTAAAATAGTTACCCTAAGTAAAGCTACCCTTGATGAATTGCATCATAAATTACCGCTTTATATCTCTAAAAAAGGGGTGTTGGGTTATCATCCCTGCTACGATATGTATAATGACTTTTCCACCAATTCCCGGAAAGAAAATACCCTACTTTTTTTCGGTTTGATAAAACCCTATAAAGGTCTGGATGTTTTGCTGCAGGCATTGCCGGAAGTGATAAATTCTTTTCCCGATGTTAAATTAATTATAGCTGGCGAGGTGTATGGTAAAAGCTCTATCTATACTGAACTGATTCAAAAATTGGGACTTGAGAATAATGTGGATTGCCATTTCCATTATATCAGCGACCCTGAGATTTCGCATTTTTATAATAGCTCCTGTTTGTGTGTTTTACCTTATAAAAGTGCTTCTCAAAGCGGAGTGATAGCTACTTCCTATAGTTTTGGAGTTCCTGTTTTAGCAAGTAATGTAGGTGGCTTGGGAGAGTATGTTATTGAAGGTAAAACCGGTTATCTTGTTCCTCCTGATAATCCTTCCGCTCTGGCTGAGGCAATAATTAATCACTTACAAAATAAGCCGGATATGAACCAGGCAATTGATGAATACACAAAATGTTATTCCTGGAAGGGTTTGGCGGAATTGCTGATGAAATGAAAATTTTACTTATTACCTATTACTTTCCTCCTTGCGGAGGGGCAGCTGTTCAAAGATGGCTGCGTTTTATTCGTATTCTTACCAAAAAAGGGGTGCAATTAAAGGTAATAACTACTCTGGATGGAGATTATCCTTATCGGGATGAGAGCTTGCTGTCTGAAATACCTCCTTCCGTTCAGGTTTACCGCAGTAAGCCCTTTAGCTTTAGTAAATTGTGGAGTTTTCTGGGACAAAAGGAATTACCTTACGGCTCTCTTCAAAATAAAGAAAACGATAGCATACTAAAGAAAATTCTGTATTGGCTGCGTTTGAACTTCATTGTTCCCGATATGCGTATTGGTTGGAATCCCGCAGCTTATATAAGTGCCCTTAGGGTGTTACGCCAGGATAAATTTGATTATATAATTACCACCGGTCCTCCCCATTCCACGCATCTTGTGGGGTGGAAACTAAAAAAACGCTATGGCATTCAGTGGAGAACGGATTTTCGTGACCCGATGGCAGAAATATATTATCTGAAACTAAATCCGCCCTGCCGTTTCACTATGGCTTTGCATCGGTATCTGGAAAAGAAGATTATCCAGAGTGCAGACCTGAATTATATTGTAAGTGAAGGCATTGCCTCTGCCCTACCGGCAGGAAAACAAGAAGTTCTCTATAATGGCTTTGACCCTGAGGACTTTGCAGATATAAGCTATCAAAGGAAAGACATATTTCGGGTTAAATATGTAGGTCAACTTACCGCCGGACAAGATGCCAGTCCTTTGCTGATAGCACTTTCCCGGTTGCAATTACCCTTGCTAAAATTCATTCTTATCGGTACCAGAGATTTTCCTGCAACTGCTTTCCCCGTTCAGAAAATACCTTTTTTACCACATAAAGAAGCACTCCGAGAATTGGTGAACGCTGAGCTTTTAGTGTTGTTTATCAATAATTACGAAGGCAACGAAGGTATGCTAACTACCAAACTCTTTGAATATATTGGTGCGCGCACACCTATTCTATGTATTTCAGAGCCCAAGGGAGAGGCATATAAACTAATTTGCCAAACAGAAAGCGGATTTGTAAGTAATAACCCGGAAGCAATAGCAGATTACATTAGCAGCTTATATAACAGGTTTCTGAAGGGAGAAAATTTACGCACCAAGGGGGATATCTCTTTTTTAGAGGTTAACAATCAGGTGCAAACTTTGCTTTCTCCAATAAGATAAAAATTACCACCCGGCTTGGGTAACAGTGTAACTATTGTGAACGATAAGATGTCATTCCTCCGGATTTAGAAAGCCCTAAACTAATTCAGCCCGGGGTTTTCATCACTTGTTAACCTTTAACCTGCTAACTCGTTAACCTGTTTCTTATGAACGACAAGATGTCGTTCTTCCGGATTAAGAAAGCCCCCGAACTAATTCGGCGGGGGTTTTCATCACTTGTTAACCTTTAACCTGCTAACTCGTTAACCTGTTTCTTGTGAACGACAAGATGTCGTTCCTCCGGATTAAGAAAGCCCCGAACTAATTCGGCGGGGGTTTTCATCACTTGTTAACCTTTAACCAGCTAACTCGTTAACTTGTTTCTTATGAACGACAAGATGTCGTTCTTCCGGATTTAGAAAGCCCCGAACTAATTCAGCTCGGGGTTTCATCACTTGTTAACCTTTAACCTGCTAACTCGTTAACTTGTTTCTTATGAACGACAAGATGTCGTTCTTCCGGATTTGGGTAGCCGGAGGGTATCGTTTTACTTATTTTAGAAGATTGCTTTAACCAGAATTTCCGGCTCCAAGCGATAAGGAGAACCCTTTCCTTCAAAGAAATGGTGCGCTTCAATCAGATGAATATCCATAGCGCTCCATCTCACTGTTAAGTTATTTTTCCTGTTAGTTAAAGTCGTCACATATTTGCGATAAAGTCCGCCATGTCCATAAGGGCAGGTTAAAGTCCCTTTGCTGGTATCGGTATGAACTTCGTAAGTATCATCTATAACAACCGTATTGTTATAGGCATCAAAAGATGCGTTGGAAAAGTATTTCATCCTGTCGGTAATTTCTTTTACACTGCGATGCAGGCGTTTTAATTCCTGTTCATCGGTAGCAATAATTTCCGCAAGAGGACGTTCATCATTACCCAAAAAGCCCGTTATGGTAAGGGCTCCGGGCATCATTCGCGAGCGAATTTTTACTTCTTTAAGTGTTTCATTCATTGTGCTTTCCTATCCTATGTCTTTAATAATATATTGGTAAATTATAATTTAGAGTATCTGGAACAGGTTCCGATCCTTTACTTAAGATTAATTTAACTGTAGATTTCTTCAAGGTTTTCTCTCCGGCAGAAGGAATACTGCGAATAACAGTATTCACCGGATAGATATCCGAATAGGTGGAATCCACCACACTACAGTGCAAATCCAAATTCCTTAAAACAATAAACGCTTCTTGAAAGGGCTTGCCAATCAGCGAAGGCAGGGTTACTGTAGATGAGCCCTTACTGATAACAAGATAAACAGTTCCATCCTGTCTCAATTTCTCACCTGCCAAGGGACTTTGTTCCAAAACAACTTCTGCAGCTGCCACATCGCTGAACAGAGAATCTTGAACTATTACATGCAATTTCTCTTCCTGCAATATCTTTTTTGCTTGCATAAGAGGCATTCCCGTTACCGAAGGAACTTCCACTTTAGGAGTGCGACCTAAAAAAAGCGGAAAGAGCACTTGGCTGAATATAAATGCTGTTACAATTATTGTTCCAATTCCGATACCAATTATATAACCGATCCTTTTAGTTCCGGTTTGCTGTTTGGCTAAAACGCGATTTTTCTTATTTCCTGCGTTGTAATTTGGCTGCAAAGGCACCATCCATATTATGCTTGAAGGGAATTGTTTTTAGAAATCCGTCGCTGGTATATCTTTCAGGAATAAAATCCGCTGCCGGAATTAGCGTGAAATTTTTATTCTTCTTTAAGAAAGCAGCAATCTGCTCTTCGTTTTCTTTAGGGTTCATCGTGCAGGTTGAATAAACCAAAAAACCGGAGGGAGCGACAAAATTGGCTGCATAATCCAACGCCTTTTCCTGTAATTTTATCAGCTCGGGAATATTTTGATGTGCCTGCCAGCGGAGGTCTGATTTTCTACCAAAAACACCCCAACCGGAACAGGGAGCATCAACTAAAACTCGTTGAAAGGCAGGAGCCACGGGACCGTATTTAAAGGCATCCGTGATCACCATTTTTACATTAGTAAGCTGTAAACGGTCTGTTGCCTGTTTCAGCAGTTTCATCTTACTGGGAATTTTATCTACGGCAATAACTTCGCCGGTATTATTCAATTTTTCGGCAATGTAACTGCATTTACCTCCCGGAGCAGCAAAGAGATCTAAAATACTTTCCTCTTTTTGGGGATCAAGTAATTCTACAACCAGCGCCGCAGAAGTATCCTGCACCGAAAAATAACCTTCGGAGAAAGCTACATCAGCCAAAACTTCAGCTGCTTGAGGAGTATGAAACATCACAGGACTTGCCGGTGAAGGAGTAATTACAATATTTCGTTTGGCAAAATATGCTTTCAGCTTCTCAGGTGTAGTAGCCGTGTTATTTACCCTGATATGCAGTTCCGGATTCTCATTAAAAAACATAGCCAGGTATTCGGTATTTTCCTCACCCCATAAATTCAACCACTGCTGAATAAGTTCAGGAGCAAAGGAATGCTCATAGGCAATACGCAAAACAGGGTCTTGCGGATAATTCACTTCCGGATTGCGTAAATAACTTCTCAGCACGGCATTAACAAAATCAGCCACTTGCTCATTAAATAGATTTTTTGCCAGTTCCACCGTTTCATTAACTGCAGCATGTTCCGGAATGGAATTTAGATACATAAGTTGATACAGTCCTATATAGAGCAAGGTTTTAATTTTGATGTCCGTGCTTTCAAATTTCTTCTTATCTACATATTGCTGCAGGATGTAATCCAGTTTCAGATATAATTTGATAACCCCTTTCACCAGGTTGTAAAAGAGGGCTGGGTCTTCTCCCGCGTTTTTAAGTTTCCTGGCTCGTTGATGCAGTAAAGAATCTGAATATTCTTTATCTTTCAGCACTTTTAGAATGGTGGAATAAGCTTCGGAGCGAAAGTTCATTTGTTTTTCTGATAGAGGCGTTTAATAATTTCTTTAATTAGCTCTTCAGTATTCAAGCCACGCATAGATTCATCCAATAAAGACAATTCTTTGCGAATTTGTTGATGATTAAACCCAAGAGAAAGAAGCGCTGATTCCACTTCACTATTCACATCTCCTAAAGGCAAATCTTTCTGGTCTAAATGGCTAAGTAAAGTATGAACATCATCTTTCAGCTCTACAATCAACCTCTGTGCGGATTTTTTTCCGATGCCGGGAACCCTTGTCAGTAAAGCTTCTTCGCCAGAATTGACCGCTTTAATAAAGGTGTGAATGCTCAGCGTGGAAAGAATGGAAAGTGCAATTTTAGGACCTATTCCGCTAACCTTATTCAGCATTAAAAAAAGCTCTCTTTCCGCTTCCGTGGCGAAACCGAAAATGCGTATATCCTCCTGACTGATATGTAAATAAGTAAGCAATTTACAAGGTTTGCCCACAACGGGTAATACTTCATAAGTACTAATCGGAATTCTCAATTCCCAGCCAATGCCCATTGTTTCTATAATTGCCATCACAGGCGTTTTATGGATAAGGGTTCCGGATAGATATTGAATCATTTCAACCACTTCATTCTGTTATAATGACAGGTTGCCACTGCTAAAGCATCAAAAGCATCATCCCTTTTCGGACTTTCTTTCAAAGGGTAAAGCTGATTTATCATATAGCGCACTTGTTGTTTATTGGCATTACCGTTTCCACAAACGGATTTTTTTATTTCCCGGGGACTGTATTCTACAATTGGAATATCTTTCATTGCCAAAGCAAGCAATATTACGCCCCGCGCGTGACCAAGAGTAAAAACACTTCTCACCTGCCGATGAAAGAAAATGCTTTCTACGGCAGCTATTTCGGGTTGATACTCATTCAGGATGGCAATAATATTTTCATAAAGCGATTTTAGCCGCGTTGCCAATGTTTTTCCCCGGGTAACATCCAGGACATCACAACCGGCAGCAAGTACTTTTCTACCATCAATTTCAAGAAGACCATATCCGCAATAGCGGCTACCAGGATCAAAACCAATAATAATCACTTATTTATCTATGCTTGGGAAAGTTTCTCCATCACTTCGTCTGAGACCTCAAAATTGGCATAGACCTTTTGCACATCGTCAAGGTCTTCCAAGGAATCAATTAGACGCATAAGTTTTTCTGCAGTATCATCATCCACAGAGACAGTATTTTTGGGAATTCTGGTAAGCTCGGCATTATGGACGGGATAGCCCTCTTTTTCCAAATTGCCGATAACCGTGTGAAAATCGGATGGAGAGGTGTATATCTCAAAATTGTCATCAACTAACTCAACATCTTCAGCTCCAGCTTCCAATGCTACCATCATAAATTCATCTTCTTCCAAACCTGCAGCGGGAACAGTCATAAAACCTTTTTGTTCAAAATTCCAGGCAACCGCACCCGATTCTGCAAGGTTTCCCCCATATTTAGTAAAAGTATGCCGCAATTCAGAAACAATTCGTTTTTTATTATCGGACATCACTTCCACAACTATTCCCACACCGTTATGCCCATAGCCCTCATAAATTACTTCTTCATAAGCAGCACCTTCAATTTCTCCGGTACCTCTTTTTATGGCACGTTCAATATTATCTTTGGGCATATTGTTTTCTTTGGCTGTGTTAATTGCGGTTCGTAACCGGGGATTCATATCCGGGTCTCCGCCTCCGGCTTTGGCTGCTAAAATAATTTCTTTCACCAGCCGCGTGAAGATTTGCCCTCTTTTAGCGTCGGCAGCACCTTTTTTGTGCTTTATGGAACTCCATTTATTATGTCCTGACATATAAACCTCTATTTTTCATTTATCACACTTTAAATAACCTTATGTTTAACAGTCCCATACTGTCAAGAAAAAAAGGAAAAACCGGAGGACTGATGTTCTCGTTTACCACTTCTTACGCTTTTTCCCGTTACTGCATATTTAGCGATAACGAAAAGCAGCGTTTTCTTTGGATAGCGGGAACACCATCCTTCCGCTTAAATTTATTCGTTGGTCTGGTCTTGCCAGGCAGCAATAACTTTCTGAGTAATATCCTCAGGCACTTTTTCGTAATGAGAGAATTTCTGGATAAAGCGACCCCGTCCCTGAGTGAATGATTTCAAGGCAGGATAATAGGCATACATTTCCGCTAAGGGCATTTGCGCTGTTAAATATTGTTTTTTCCCGCGCTGTTCCATACCCATAATTTTTCCTCTGCGAGTAGAAATATCGCCCATAACATCGCCCATATATTCACTTGGAACAATGATAATCAGTTCATGAATGGGTTCCAGCAGAATGGGCTTGGCTTTTTTGAAACCTTCTTTCAAAGCCATTGAGGATGCAATTTTAAAGGCAATTTCGGAACTATCCACTTCGTGATAGCTGCCATAGTAAACTTCCACAGAAATATCAACTACAGGGTAACCGGCAATAATGCCTTTTTCCATCGTTTCCCAAAGCCCTTTCTCAATGGCGGGAACATAATTGGAAGGTATCACTCCTCCGACGATGGAATTGATGAATTTAAACCCTTCCCCTCTTTCAGTAGGTTTAATCCGAAAATATACATCAGCATATTGACCGCGACCACCGGATTGCTTTTTATGCTTATAGTTAGATTCCGCATTAGCGGTAATTGTTTCTTTATAAGGAATCCGGGGTTCTTTCAGGAGAGCATCCACTTTATAACGGTTTTTCAGTTTTTTCAAGACCAGCTGCAACTGTTGTTCTCCCATTCCTGATAGAACATTTTCGTGGGTTTCAACATTTAATTCATAACGAATGGTAGGGTCTTCAGCAATCACTCTTTGCAAAACAGTGCCTATTTTATCTTCGTCGGATTGATTAACTGCTTTTAATGTTTGCCAGGTAGTGGGAGTGGGCAATTCAATTGGAACAACAGATAGTTTGGAACTGGTTGAAGTTATACTGTTCATTACCTTGGCATTTTTCAGTTTCAAAAGCGCTCCGATATCGCCTGCAGCTATTTCCGTGCAGTCATTTCTATTTTTTCCCAGCATATAATACATTGTTCCGGCTTTATCTTTAGCGTCTTTTTCGGGAATATAAAATTCCATACCCGATTTCAAAGCCCCGGAAAACATTCTTACATAAGCAAAATCGCCCATTCCAGGGTCTGCATAAAGCTTAAAAATATAGCCCAAAAGATCCCCTTCCGGGTTGCAGACAAAATTTGTTTTTTCATTATTGCTTAAGACCTCAATTGTATTGGCTTCAGCAGGGGAAGGAAGATAGTTTATAATGCCCTTTAATAAAGCTAAGACACCTTCTCCGGTTCCAGCAGAACAAACAAAAGCAGGAGATAACTCACCCCTTAAGATTCCTTTCTTAAGTCCGGTTATAAGTTTTTCTTCCGGCAATTCCATATTTTCCAGATATTCATTCAGCAGGTCTTCATCGGTTTCGGCAACAGCTTCCATTAATTGCATTCTTGCTTCTTCCATTTTATCCAGCATAGAAGCAGGAACTTCAGTTTCCATACCGGCTTTGATAGCTTTGCGTTTAATTACATCTACAACGCCTTCAAAAGCGCCTTCTTTACCAATTGGAATATGAATCTTCACCGGTTTCACATCGGTATTTTCTGCAATTACTTCCAGGGTTTTATCGTAATCGGAATGTTCATTATCCATTCTGTTTACAACTATAACGATACCCGTTTTCCGGTCTTCAATTTGTTCTAAAGCAAGCTCCAAACCTACTTCATAACCACCTGCGGCATTGGCTACAACTACTGCATTTTCAACCGCTGGTAAAGCTACAATTGCATCGCCAATAAAATCAGGACTCCCGGGGGCATCCAGAATATTTATCTTGTGCTCTAAATAATTTGTGTAACCAATAGATAAGCCCAAAGACATCCCTTTGGCAATTTCCTCCGGGTCAAAATCCATTGTAGTATTGCCCTCTTCAATTCTGCCTAAGCGATTTGATGCTTTCGTTAAATAAAATATTTGTTCTGCCAGAGTTGTTTTTCCTGAACCACTGGCACCAATGAACAAGAGATTGCGGATGTTTTTCATTTCGTATTCTTTCATTTCTTCCTCAGTTCGTTTTATATGTTTTTTTCTATTTTTCTATTACAGAGAGTCATCTTTTTTATATAGAGGATTTGCGTCAATGCCTTTTTTTATTGTTCACTCCTGCTGTGTTTTCCGTATCCTGCCAAGCTAAAGAAAAGCCCAAGAAAAAGCATAAGTATTAGAAAGCTAATATCCTCTTCCCCAACTTCTCACCCTTTCTTTCGTTACAATATAGTTCACGCTAACAAAAAAAATCAGGTTGCCCCGGAAAGACAGAAACCCCATCCTGATAACTAATAACTGCTAAGTTACATTGCGATTTTCCTTTCTCCTTAGAATTCCTAATTGCTTATCACTTAGTTACAGCTTAAACGACCCTTTAACGATTCTTTAACGATTCCTTAGCGCCGTTAAAGAAGCGTTAAAGAAACATTACTCCGTTACTAAATATTCAAGCAGGCAAGGTCTCCTGAAATTCCGATGGATTATGGCTAACAAAGAAAGCACTTGACTAATACTATATTTATTGATTTAAGGATTTGAAAGATTATTTAACGGAGTTATAAATGAGTAGCACCCCGCGCGGTGAACGCTTGAATATTGCCATAATCGGCAAACGCAATGCCGGTAAAAGCAGTTTGATAAATGCCCTGGTGGGTCAGGAAATTGCTATTGTTTCCGATGTTCCAGGCACAACTACAGACCCTGTTGATAAGCGTTATGAGCTTTTACCATTGGGTCCTGTAACTTTTTTTGACACTGCCGGTGTGGATGATAGCGGTGAATTGGGCAAAAAAAGGATTCAGGCAACCGAAAAAATACTCTATCGTGCTGATATTGCTATTTTTGTTTCGGACGGCAATGCATTCAATAACGCTGAACTGAAAATGATTACAAAGATTAGGGAAATGGAACTGCCACTCCTTGTTGTATTTAACAAAAAAGATATAATAACGGCAAATCCGGAAAACATTGCCTTCTGCCAAAATAATTCCCTGCCATATCTTAGCGTTTCTTCAGTAACCAAAGAGGGCATAAATGAAGGTAAGGAAAAGCTTATTCAGCTCTCTCCCAAGTATTTAAAAGAAAACAGAATTATTGCCGGAGACCTGGTAAAACCCGGAGATAGCGTAATTTTGGTAACCCCAATTGATTCTTCTGCTCCTAAAGGACGGCTGATATTACCTCAGGTTCAAACCTTGCGTGATTTGCTTGACCGGAATTGTCTCGTTACAGTTGTGCAGGAAACAGAGCTGAAATCTGCATTGGATAAGGTAAAAGAACCCCCTTCTCTGGTAATAACCGATTCCCAGGTAATAGAAACGGTGGCAAAAATTGTGCCTGAAGAAATTCCCTTAACCACTTTTTCCATCCTTTTTGCCCGCTATAAAGGAGAATTGGATATCCTGCTGGAAGGCATAAACCGCCTTAAAACACTTCAGGATGGTGATAAAATTTTGATTGCTGAGGCCTGCTCACATCATATTCAAAAAGACGATATCGGCAGAGTTAAAATACCGAACTGGATGCAAAAATTCAGTGAAAAAAACCTGTCTTTTGAGGTCTATGCGGGACACGATTTTCCTGAAAATCTGGAAGAATACGCTGTTTGTATCCATTGTGGCGGATGTATGATTACTCCGATGGAAATGAACAGAAAAATTATGGAATGCTATAGACGCGGTGTTCCCGTAACTAATTATGGAATGACAATTTCCTTACTGAAAGGTGTTTTAGACCGAACAATTAAGCCCCTGCTAAAAGCTAAGGAGAAACAGACGCAATGAAAATCTCGGCTTTGCAATTTGCCCCCCGTTTTCTGGATAAGGACTATAATCTACGAAAAATAAAGCAGTTGCTTGATAAACTGAAAACCGACCTGATTGTGTTACCCGAATTATGTAATAGCGGCTATGTTTTTGCTACTCCAGAAGAGGCCTTCTCCGTTGCTGAAGAGGCAGGAAAAGGGGAGACATATTTTACCCTAAGTGAAATAGCCAATCGTAATAACTGTAATATAGTTTATGGATATCCTGAACTTGATGGCAATAAGCTATTTAATTCCTGTATGTTAATTATGCCTGACGGCAGATTTTATAACTATCGTAAAACCCATCTTTTTAACCGGGAAAAGCTCTTTTTCAGTCCTGGAGATACGGGTTTCCAGGTCTTTAGTATTTTAGATAACATAAAAATCGGAATGATGATTTGCTTTGACTGGCAGTTTCCTGAGGCAGCCAGAACTCTTGCTCTTGCAGGAGCTCAAATAATTTGCCATCCGGCTAATTTAGTTCTGCCCTGGTGTCAACAGGCAATGAAAATCCGCTGTTTGGAAAATCGGGTATTTGCTGTTACTGCCAATCGTATAGGCACGGAATTAAATGCGGGAGAAAAAGTTAGCTTCACAGGACAAAGCCAAATATTAAATACTAAGGGTGAAGTTCTTTCCTCTCTATCAGTTAGCCAAGAAGGAACCATAACCGCGGAAATAAATTCTGAAGAAGCAAACAACAAAACCGTAACTGAACGCAATGATGCCTTTAAAGATAGAAGACCGGAGTTATATAACTTATGAATAACAGTGAATTAAAAGCCAAAATTGACCGCTTAAGAGCTGAAATTGAACATCATAATCAGCTCTATTATGCTCTTGCCAAACCTGAAATCAGTGATTTTGAATATGATATGCTGGTGAAGGAATTACAGGCATTGGAAGCACAATTTGCGGAAACTGAAACGGAAGAATCCCCTACTCAGAAAGTTGGCAGCGATTTAACTCCCGGCGCTAAAACCATTCCTCATAAAGTCCGTATGGCAAGTTTGGAAAATGCTTATTCTCTGGAAGAGGTTTTGGCTTTTATCAATCGGACAAATAACGATTTGGGTTATGCCAGCGAATACTGTGCAGAATTGAAAATTGATGGATTCAGCATCAATCTATATTACGAAAACGGAAATTTTGTTTATGCCACAACCCGGGGCGATGGCTTGGAAGGTGAAGATGTAACGGAAAATTTTCGTTTGCTTCCCGATATTCCTTTTACCATTGATTATCAGGGAGCTATTGAAATTAGAGGGGAAATATATATGCCGGTGCTGGCTTTCTTAGCCCTGAATGAATTCCGCCGGGAAAATGAACTGAAGACCTTTGCCAATCCGCGTAATGCTGCTGCCGGTTCCATTAAGCTGAAAAACATAGAAGAAGTGAAATCCCGTCATTTGAAGGCATTGTTTTACGCTTTGGGCTATTACGAATCTCCCTTGCTGTATAAAAACGAAGTTATTGATAAACAGACCCGGTTATTGGACTTTTTGGATGAGCTTGGTTTTCCTACCGGTAAAAGAACTTTATGCAAGAATTATAAAGAAGTAGAGGATTTTTGTCTGCAGACAGAACAGGAACGCTATACTATTCCTTATGATATTGATGGCATTGTAATTAAGGTAAATAATTTGGAAGACCAGAAAAAACTGGGTTGGACAGCTAAAAGTCCCAAATGGGCAATCGCTTATAAATTTAAACCGGAAGAAAAAGAAACCGTTTTGGAATCGGTTAGTTTTCAGGTTGGCAGAACCGGTGCAGTTACTCCTGTGGCAAATCTGAAACCGGTTTTAATTTCCGGCAGCACTGTATCTCATGCTACTTTACATAATGCGGATGAAATAAAACGGCTGGATTTACATTATGGCGATACGGTTTTAGTGGTTAAAAGCGGAGAAATTATTCCTAAAATCCTTGCCGTTAATGTCAGTAAGCGTCCCGTAAATTCCAAACCGGTTGAATTTCCTGCTACCTGTCCTGTTTGTAATTCACTTTTACAACGCGATGAAGATGGCAGTATAAACTACTGTCCCAATGCTAATTGCCCGGCTCAGATACAACGCAAACTGGAACATTTTGCCGCGCGTGAAGCAATGGATATTTATGGATTGGGCAGTTCTTTAATAGCGCGTTTGATAGAAACCGGTCAAATTCAATGGATACCTGATATTTATCATCTTGATTATCATAAAATTGCTGCGATGGAAAGAATGGGGAAAAAATCTGCTGAAAACCTGCAAAAAGCGATTGAGGCATCTAAAACCAGGAACTTTGACAGAGTCCTTTTTGCTCTTGGCATCAGACATATTGGTTTAATTACAGCTCGCACTCTGGCTCAACACTTTAAAAATATTGATGCTCTTATTGCTGCAAATGAAGAAGAACTCTTAAGCGTTCCTGATATTGGTTCCATAATTGCCCTGTCTATTATCGGTTTCTTTTCCCAAAAAAGCAATTTGCAATTGATTGATGCTTTGAAAGAAGTTGGCTTGCAATTTGCCTATTCCAGCACACAAAGTTCTGATAATTTAAGCGGAAAGACCTTTTTAATAACGGGAACTTTACCTTCCTACGGAAGAAAAGATATGGAGACCTTGATTATGGAACATGGGGGAAAAATCCTCAGTGGAGTTAGCAAACAGCTGAATTACCTGATAGTAGGTGAAAACCCCGGCTCCAAACTGGATAAAGCACGCCAACTGGGCATAGTTAAAATCATCAGTGAAGCGGAACTTTTGGAAATGCTGCAATGAAAATCTTAAAACGCTACCTCCTGAAAGAGCATATAGCACCTTTTTTAATTGCTCTGATGGTAGTTACCTTTGTCCTGCTGAGCGATAGAATTATAGATTTACTGAATCTGATAATTGAAAAGAAGCTGCCCTGGCAAACGGTTTTAGAGGTCTTTGGTCTTTCCCTGCCCTATATGTTGGCGCTTTCCATTCCAATGGCTGTGCTGGTAGCTACAATTCTTGCTTTTGGCAGAATGAGCGTGGATAGAGAAATTGTAGCTATTAAATCCAGCGGGATAAATGTTTATTCTTTAATCGGACCTTTGGTAATCGCTGCTGTGCTGTTAACCGGATTGATGGTGTATTTCAACCATTGGTTCTTGCCTGATACCAATCATAAATTAAAAAACCTGATGCTGAAAATTGCTTACTATAAACCGATGACAATTATCAAAGAAAAGGAATTTACTAACTTTATGGATTATACAATCTACGCCAGAGAAACAACTGATAGTTTGTTAACAGATGTATTAATCTATGATCGCAGCCAGTCACATTTCCCGCGAACTATATTTGCTAAAAGTGGAAATGTGGTTCAAAAAGATAATGGCAATTCTCTGCAAATAATTTTGAATGAAGGAGAAATGCATGAACGCAACGAAAAAGAAGTTGGTAAATATCAGAAAACTACCTTCAGTCGGTATATAATTAATGTCCGCAACTTGGGTAGCAATGTAGAAATGTTTGAAACCGGTTATAGAAGTGACCGGGAAATGACTTATAAACAGCTGATAACTGCTTTAGCTGATAATAAAAAAGAACTGGCAGCCAAATATAAGGAAATTGAAGAACTGGATAAGCGCATTGATTTGATGCAAAAAAGCTCTCCAGGTTTTATCCGAAATATGGAATTGCGTCGTTTACAGGCAATGCAAAAAATGGCAAGTGACCGAACTGCGGAACTGAAAGAACTGATAAATTCTCTCTTAGTGGAATACCATAAAAAGTTCTCGCTCTCCTTTGCCATCATAATCTTTATCCTGATTGGAATTCCTTTGGGTTTGATGACAAGAACAAGTGGAATAGGGATGTCTTTTTCGGTTTCCTCGGTAATTTTTCTGGTGTATTATATTGCCTTAAATGCCGGTGAACAATTTGCCGATAAGGGACTTATGCCTCCCTTTCTGTCTATGTGGTTAGCCAATATCATATTTTTAATTTTGGCTATTTTGCTTATTATCGGCTCTATTAAAGAAAAACGACTTTGGGATATGCCTACTCTGCTTTGGAAAATTAAACATTACCGGAATAGAAAAGCTCCTGTTCCCGATGAGATTGTGCACTAAGATGAAAATCCTGGATAAATACATCACTCGTGAATTTCTGCGCACTTATCTGATAATCTTCTTGTCTTTTGTGGCAATTTTTATCGTGATTGATGTAATTGACAATTTGCCTCGGTTAATTCGTAACGGGGCTACTGCTCAACAGGCAACTATATACTATTTGATGAGGTTACCTTATTTGCTTGTCTTAACTTCTCCGGTTACGGTTCTTTTAACCGGATTTTTTATGATGGGCGCTCTATCCAAACATAACGAAAGTATAGCTATCCGCGCAGCTGGAATTAGCATCAAAAGAGCTATGCTTCCCCTTTTTGGAATTGGTCTGATAATCAGCATCGGCATAGCTTTATTTGGAGAATATGTAGTTCCCTGGGCTGAAACCACTAAAAATTATGTTTATAATGTCCAAATTAAAGGGCAGCAGGCAGATGACCAAATGCTGAAAGCCAGAATCCATTATCAGGGTAAAGCTAACGATTTTTACTATTTCGGTTTCTTTGACGGCTATAAAAACAACCTGAAAATTATTGACCTCACTCGTATTGATTTTAAAACTAAACAAATAACTGAACATATAACTGCTGCCTCAGCGGATTGGAATGGCTCCCGCTGGATTTTGAGAGATTGTGATATTAGACGATTTGCTAATGGTAAACAGGTATTTATGGTTCATTATCCTCAAACCGATTTAGTTATTCTGGATGTTCAACCCCAGGATTTTATCCGAATTTCCCAAAAAACCCTTTCTCTCAATTTCTGGCAACTACGGGAATATATCGGTAGAATGAAAAAACTGGGAGATAATCCTGCCCGCGAAATCGTGGATTTAAATATGAAAATATCCTTTCCGCTTACCAATCTGATAGTTATCTTTTTCTTCATTCCCATTGCTACATCCAATATTCGCTCTAAAGGACGTGGCTGGATAATAATGCTCGGTTTGGTTGTCTGTTTTACCTATTTAATTGTGGTAAGGGTTTGCCAAAGCTTAGGTTACAACAGCATAATCAATCCTTTCTGGGCTGCCTGGTTTCCCAATCTTTTCTTTACTATCCTTGGTTTGGGCTTCCTTTACAAAGCTGAAATTTGATTGCCGGGGAAATTCCCTTGTGAATATCGTTACTTTAATTCGTAACTAAAAAACCTCTTGCTTGGTTTCCTCTTCTCAATTTTGCAAGTAAAAAAAAGCGGGAACGAATTCCCGCTCTTGTTTTACATATTCGCTGTTAGCGTTTCTACACCAGGCACATTTTCCATAAATCCGTTAGTTACAGCGGCAGCGATGGATATAATGTCATCGCCAACGGTTTGCAAATCGGTGTAGGTTAAGCTTGTAAGGTCAATGTGTTCCGGGTCTGCTTTAGCGAACTGGAACATCATTTTTACCCACAGCGCATAGCTTGTAGCTGGAAGTTTACCTTTGGGTGTTAAGACGGAATGCAAAGATGCATATTGTTTCAGTTCAATTTTGTAATTTGCCGAAACATTTCCGTAAATAACAGCCAGATTCTTCATCTTACTGCCAGTTAAACTGTTTTGGTCGGTAAGCCGAGGAACTACATACTTGCGTGCAATACACACGCGGTTTTTGAAGTATGAACCAAAGGTTAACTCATCCAGAGTTCCACTATAGGTTCCAATGCCGTACTTGAATTTGACTTTCATAATAGAAAGCCCTCCTTATATTTATTGGGGTTTAAATTTCCTGCGTCAACTTTTCGTATCCGTCAACCTCGCGCAATAATCCTGCTTCAATAGCGTCTTTAACGCATTTGCAGGGTAGGTTGTCGGAAGTAATTTGTTCTCTGCTAAGGGTTAATAAATCAACTGCCGGATTGTGCTTTGCCAATTTATACATCAGAGTTAGATAAACATTTTGCCAGCTCATATAATGCTTTTCGCCAGGGGAATAGTCATATAGTGCGATATAAACTCGCAGGTCTTTGATAAATCCATCCGATGGATTCAACTTCTTCAAATTACGGGAAATTGTTCCTAAACGCCGGTTCGCTGCCGTTGTTTTAGGTTTCACCCATTTCCGAGCTATCATCTTGCCTAAGCGTTTGTTGTAATAATAAACCATTCCCTCAGAGCTACCGCAGAAGAGTAATTCAAATTTGGATTCTACAATCATAATTATGTCCTCATATATATACGCCGGAAATTTAGCCACCTTTCTCTAAATTTTTTTTCTCCCTGATTTCCCAGATTTCGCAGATTCCTTCCTCATTAAAGCATCCACTTTTTTTTGTTAAGTAAAACCAATCTCTTATTACCTTATGTTACAACCCTACTATTTATTTTGAAATTATGCATTAATATATAAGATTATACTTGACAAAACATCTGCTATCATATATGTATATCATTATATTAATTACTTAGAAGAGGTAAACTACGATGAACAGTAACGAACCCGTTAAAACACTCCTGAACAACTACCCTAACTATAAGGGTAGCAAGGTGATAGACCTGCTGTATGCCTATCCCGATACTCCGCTTCCGGCTTCCGATATGGAATTAGCAGTTAATCTGCAAATCCCTCCCGAGTTTATATTCCATAATCGCTATCACTTTGCTCCTATTCAGATGACCGATACTAAGACCTTAAGAACCATAGATAAGCGTCTGAACCATCTTTTAGAACTGAAGGCATTTAATGCCACGAACGAATATGACGAAGAAATTCAAGCCCTTATCCGTTACCGTAAGGAAACCACTCTCCCTACAGGTAAAATAAAGTGCTTTAACGATGAAGATTCTCGTGCCTACGACCGTTTGCGTAAAGATATAGACACCCTGCTGAAACAAGCCGAAAAAGATGGCTACAGCGAAGCAGTGGCAATTGTAAAACGCTGTTTACGCCGGGGTTTAACAATGTGTTGGAATAATAAACCTGTTGAAGCTTAAAGCAGTCATAATTCATAACTCCTTTAAGTTTAATAAGATAGAATAGATATTATGGGTATGAGTAAGAGTGATATTAAATTCTAAGTATAAATCAAATAAAAAATTAAAAAAAATGAAAATAATACTTGACATAACTATGGCAACTATTTTTAAGGTTGAGAATATATGAATAGAGTGAATTCAAAGAGCCAGAGATTGGAATATAAATGAATATATATATTCCAGGTAATATTAGTATAGGAGGTAACAAAATTAAAAAGTTATCGCTAACAAGAGAAAACCCTGTTTTTCTCAAAAGGAGTTTAGAATGGAAATGGACAATATGGCAAATTTTAGTGACCAGGAGATATTTAAGGATGGAAAATTATATGAACAAAGTAAAAGCAACAGCTCATTCGCACACCGGCGATAAGCCAATAGGTGTAAACAATTCGGAACACAGCCAGGCAGTTGTTTCCGTGAATTTACCTAATGCTTGGCTCTATTATGATAAGTTGGGATTTAAAATGGTTCCGCTTACTTTGAAATTGGTAAACGGCAAAAAAGTAGTTATGAATATGCCGCGTTGGAAGAAACAAGCGTTAGCTTCCGCATCAATTAAACCACGCCATAACGCGCTTGCCATCATCACCGGTGAAGAGTCGCAACTGATGGTCATTGACATTGATATAACCGGGACTTCCCTTTCCGCTGCGCTGACTGAATATGGGCTGGAGATAGCCAATTATTGCTATGCTCTTACTCCTTCGGGAGGTTTGCATATCTATCTCAATTGGTCAAATGATGAATTCTGGAAAAAGCGTTATCAGCGTAAAACCCTCACCACTACAAACAGGAAAATAGGTATTGATATCCGAGCTGAAGGAGGACTCATTTTTGCCCCGCCTTCCATTGTAGAAGGAGGTGGAAATTATCAATGGATAAATATACCTGTTAACAGAAGAGATTTGGATTATGACATAAATAAGCTTATTCCGCTTATGGATGCTATATTTGGATATAATTCTAATCCATCCCCTTTGGCACCCGCTATGAAAGAAATAACTTATCCTATTGCTGAAAATGATTATCATCTTAATCAACAAGATGATTACGAAAGAGCCGAATGTTTAATCAGACAACTATACGGCACTAATATTGATTATAAAGATTGGATTAGAATGGGTTTTGCCCTGAAAAATAAATTTGGAAACAGTGGCTTAACCCTTTGGCTGTTATTTGCTGATAATTATGCCTATCAGGATACTATTCCTGAACTTACCCAAAAATGGAATACTTTTCCCGCATATAATTCAGTCGAATTCGGAACCTTTATTTATCTATCAACTAAATACATAAAAAATAACAAAATAATTACAGGAGTAAAAAATGTTATCAACTCAAACTGAAATCCAAGAACCAATCAATGTCCCAACCCTAACCACCCCACCTGATACAGGCAAAATAGAACAGATAGACAATCTAAATGTAGAAATGCTGCCTGATTTTTTGAAACAATACTTAGATAATGCTACAAAAAGATGCAATGCTTATCCTCTGGCTTTGTTAGCTTCTTTTTTACCTGTTATCTCTGTATCTCTTGGCAATAAGGTGTATATTACTAATAATAATAATAAAATCTATCCTAATTTATGGGTTCTTTTAATAGGACCTTCAGGACAATCAATGAAGAGTACTGCTATGAATATGGCTTTATCTTATCTTGAACCATATATTAGTAAATTAAGCGAAACAGATTATGAGAGGTTATGTCCTACTATAGGTAAAGTTACACCTGTTAAACTTGGTTCTATGTTAAAAGAAAATCCTGCCCGACTATTAGTATTTAATGAATTTGGGGAATTTATAGAAACCGCTAATTCTAAAAACAATAAAGGAATGATACAAACCCTGACTGATGTTTATGATAGTAATAAATACTCATATTATTCTATGAAACATAGCATTGATGCTAAAAATTGTACTTTGTCATTATCGGGCTGTTCAACTCCAGGATATATACAAAAAAGCTTTAAAACAGCTTTCGACCAGAAATCAGGTTTTTTACAAAGGTTCATTTATGTTGTTATTCCACCTTCCGATGAAAGCGATATTATAACGAATAATAATATTTCTTCTGATAAAGATGAACCTTATGATTATAATAAAATCTTTGAATTATTTAGAAAAATACCAGGGTCATTTGAAATAAAATTCAGTGATGAAGCACGGGAATTTATTAATGATTATGTAAAAAGCAAACAACAAGAGATTACAAATGAATATGGAACTGATGCTTGGTCTTTTGTAATAAGAATATATGCTCAGATTTTATTGAAATTATGTATAATCTATATTATGATGGAAAACATAGATAAATTAGCAAATGCCATTGAGAAAAACGAATGTAAAGAATTTTTCTTTTCTTTACAAATTAGCCAGGATATGGTATGCAAAGCATTAGCATTATGTGATTACTTCGTGAACAATACAATAAAATTCATCAATATCATTGAATCTGGAAACCTTGAAAACGAATTAAAAACTGTGGAAAAACTATTACTGTTCAAAGATTACACAGCATCGCACTCTGAGTTGTTGAGAAGGACACATCTTAAAGGCAATGTTTTCTCCAAAGCAATTAGCACATTAAATCAGCAAAAAAATATTACAATAAAAGAAGTAAAACTTAAAGGGGGAAAATCGAAAAAAATATATCATCTGAACCCCTGTGCATTGGATTATTATGACCTTTATAATAAATCTTACTGATAATATACTAAGATAAAAATAGCCCTTCCTTTTTTGAGAAGGGCATTTTTTTTCTCTCAGTTTTAGTCATAGTAATATATAATATACTGATATATCGTCTAATTTATTGAAATCAATTTCAGCTGTAAAAAAAACTTATTTAGATACCTTCGGGGTTTTGCCTAAAATAAATTTGCCTATGCGTTTGTTCGGATAGTTAAATTTGGCTTTTTTTTTGCATTTAGTGGGATTACTATTACATAAATTCACAGCATAGTTCACATTTGTAAATATTGTGTATTTTATTGTTATTTAATAACTTATAAAGTGATTAAGGATAAATTCACACTTTTAGGTATATATGTATATTATACTATATCTATCTATATATCCTCATATTGTGAATCTATCTGATTTTATATATGCAAACTATTGTTACTGTGTGTTTTATAAATTAACTGCTGTTTGTGAATTTATCTCAGTAATTAGCATAATTCATTGCTATTATGTAGGTTATAAATTCACTGATGTTTGTGAATTTATTCCCAAACCCTCTCTGCCTGCGGTCGCCTTTGTGCAGGACTATTTCATTCCTGTTTCCGAATTTATTCACAAACCCTCTCTGCCTGCGGTTGCCTTTGTGTAGGATTTATCATATTTAGTATTTAAATAATGCACTCTTTTACTTCCCTACTGCACACTCAAATGCCGCTAATATGTCTGTTTATACACACTAAAACTAAGTTTGAGAACTCTTCAATACACTGTTCATATACAGACAACCCTCCAGCTGGGAAGCAGTGTACCGGCGCTCGCTGTAGCGCCGAATAAAAACGGCGGAACGGTGTCCGCCGGTACCAAGAACAGCATCCTCCGACTACACAAGCTATTCCATACCTATTAAATTTTCTAAATTTTCTAAATTTTCTAAATTTTCTAAATTTTCTAAATTTTCTAAATCTTCTAAATCCTCTAAATCCTGAAATCCTGAAATCCTTGTTACTAAAATAATATCTGTGTTATCCGTGTAATCTGTGAGAGACAAAACGAAGAAAAGAACTTGACAAAATAGAGCTGTAAAATAGGAAAGAAAAATGTCTATGCCGCAAACAAAAACAAAGTAATTGATTAAGACAGAAGCAGGTATTATTTTATTAAAAAGCAGTGGATATTATTGCATAACCAAAAGAGAGGTTAATATGGACAGTGTAGAAAAATTTCAAGGATTACTAAAAGGGCTTTTTCAATTTGAAACATCGGATTTGGATTTTGGTATTTACCGTATTTTGAATTACAAAAGAGACAGAATTAAAAAGTTTATTGAAGAAGACCTCGTTAAGCGAGTGGAAGATTCCTTTGCCAAATACAAAAACGATATAGATAGCAATCTGGATGAACAAATTGGAAAGAGAAAGGCAGAGATAATTAAAAATTTGGGGCAAAATTCCTTTACACCGGCAGGCGAAATAATAGAAAATTATAAAAATGCACCTTTAGCAATAGAATACACAGATTTACTTGAGCGCAAAAAGGAGATAGAACAAATTGAGGACATCCAAAATCAAGCGTTTAATGACCTGTTTAATTTCTTTTCACGCTATTATGAAGAAGGTGATTTTGTCCCTCAATACCGCTATTCCAATAAAAAACACAAATATGCCATTCCTTATGACGGGGAAGAAGTAAAACTATACTGGGCAAATTATGACCAGTATTACACCAAAACCGGTGTGCTCTTTCGGGATTACACTTTTAAGGCATTAAATTATAGAGTTATTTTTCGCATAGTAGCCGCTAAAGAAGAATTGGGCTCCAAAAAAGCAACTAAAGAAAGATTCTTTGTTTTGGATGAGGAAAATCCCTGGCAGTTACAGTATAATAATCTGCTTATCCACTTTCAATATAGAGAATTATCGGATGAGGAAGTTAAGCATTACCAAGTTGAAGGAGGCAGCAATTCTTCCAAACAGGTAAATATCAATAACCAGAACAATAATACTATTATAGAAGGCATAAAAGATATTTACCTAACTAACCATTTACAAGACGAATACAATAAAATTGTAGAAATACTAATCACTCAGCTAAATAGATTTACATCCAAAAACACTAAGGATTATTTCATTCACAAAGACCTTGAGGACTTTCTCTCCTCCCAACTGGAATACTTCATTAAGGACGAAGTTCTGAATATAGATACCATGGAGCAGGCAAAATTTCTGGATAAACATATCACCCGAGCCAAAGTGGTTAGAGATATAGGAACAGATATAATTGACTTCCTGGCTCAAATAGAGAACTTCCAAAAACGCCTGTGGGAAAAGAAAAAATTCGTTTTAAGCACCAATTATGTTATCTCTTTGGATAGAATCTGCCAATACACGGATAAGGAATTCCTCACCTCTACTATAAAGGAAATCCTGAAAAACCAAAAACAACTGCAAGAATGGGAAGAACTCGGCTTCGGCAAAATAGAAAAAGAAGCAGACCTCTACTTTAGAAAGGACTTAATTGATACCGAATATAAAAAATTACCTCTGGATACAAAATACTTCAGCCCTACTTTCCAAGACACACTTCTGGAAAAATTGACCGAACATATAGACCTGAATGAACTATTGGATGGCTTACTTATCAAAAGCGAGAACTGGCAAGCTCTGAATACTATCTTACCCAAATTTAAAGAACAAATTCAAACCATCTATATAGACCCTCCCTTTAATAAAGAACAAGACGCCGATTACCTTTACAATGTTAAATATAAGGACTCTACCTGGGCAAGTTTATTAGAAAATAGATTGTCCTTAGCAAAAAATATTATGAAAGACAGCGCAAGTATCTTTGTGCGTTGTGACTATAATGGTAATTGGGTATTAAGACCGGTTATGAATTACATATTTTATGAAGATAACTTTAGGAATGAGATTATTGTAAATAAATCAGTAAGGATGAAAACAGAAGGTAAAGTACTACTCTCTTGGCATGATGTTATATTATGTTATTGTAAAAATTCTAATAATGTATTTTTTTGTCATATAACGGAAAATAGGGAAAAACAAGAATGGAGAGCATTGGACATGGAAGGCGAAAAATGGGATATAGTACCTAATGATATGATTAATATGTTCTCCCCCAATAATTTAAAGTATGATGAAAAAGGAAATGTATTGTCTAGGGCAAAAATAATTTTAGGAAAAGAAATTATACCTAGACAAGGCAGGAGATTTCCTAACCAGGTAATAATTAACAAAATGGAAAATGATGGATTACTAAGATATAGTTCCCGAGGAAATCCTCAGATGTTAAAACCTGACATTATATATCTTACAGATGACTGGACAGGTTTTTATGGATATTCATTTAATTGGGATTTCCCCACAGAGAATTCAGAGATACTATTAAAGCGAGTTATAGAGTCCACTTCAGATGAAAGAAACATAGTGATGGATTTCTTTCTCGGTTCAGGAACCACGACAGCTGTAGCACAAAAATTAGGAAGAAAATGGATAGGTATAGAAATGGGAGAGCATTTTGGAAGCATAATTTTGCCCAGAATGAAGAAGGTTTTGTTTTATGATAAATCGGGTATTTCCAAAGAAAAAGATGTTCAAGATAAATATAACGAGAAGCAAGCCGGAGGGTTCTTTCAATATCAGGTATTAGAACAATATGAGGATACGCTGGATAATTTGGAGATTAGGGAAGAAGAGAGTGAGCAATTTGATTGGTATAATAGTGATGAATATTTAGTTAAATACTTTATAGATTTGGAAACCCGGGAAAATAACAGTTTATTGAATATTGAAGCATTGAAGACGCCTTTTTCCTATAAGCTGAAAGTGAATTTGGAAGAAGTAGGTGAACCGCAGGAAGTGATAGTAGATTTACCTGAGACCTTCAATTATCTTTTGGGTTTGAAGGTTAAGAAAACGAAGGTGCGTCATCAAGGCAGAAAATATTTATTTATAGCAGGAGAAAAGGAAAGCAAGAACATAGCGGTGGTCTGGAGGGATTATAGTGACAATTGGACAGAAAAGGACTATAATGCGGACAGGGATTTCATTATGGAGCAATTGCAAGATTGGCAACCGGATATTGTGTATATTAATGGACAAAGTAATTTAATACCTGTCTATAAAGATTTAAGTATCTCAATTCGCTCTACGGATGTTGAATTTAAGCGGTTGATGGGATAAAAGAAAATGAAAATAGAAAAGTATCTGGTCTTGAATAAATATCTGCTCTCGCTTTGGGGAGTAAGCGAATTTCAGGAATTACAGGATAAGCTCAAAGACATTTCTGATACAAGTAATAAAGAGATAGACAGCTATTTAAATATACTTCTTTCTTATTTCGGCAACAAGATAGATGAGGCAAATCAGAATATTATAACTAAAGATAAGTTGGAGCTGTATGCTGAGAATATAACGGATTATTTGCGGCAGATAAATAGTCATCGGGAACCGATTAGATTAAAGTATTTTCAATATTTGGCAGTGCTCTTTACAGAAATCGTTTTAGATAATCTGAAAAACAATCAGTTAAACTTTATCTATTACTTAAATGAATTTTTACACCACTATAAAGCAGAAAATAGAGTAGAATTATTAGACGATTTTATAGAGGATGACCTGAAAAAGATAGCTTACTGGATGGCAACCGGCTCAGGAAAGACCTTGATTATGCACATAAACTATTATCAGTTTTTGCATTATAAGCTTTTTTCTCCTGATAGCATTCTGCTGATTACTCCCAATGAAGGACTTTCCAAACAGCACTATGAAGAACTGGAAAAAAGCGGGATTCCCTGTCGTCTCTATTCCGAAAATTTCTATTCTTCAAATAGCTTCAAAACCAGGGATGAAGTTCTGGTAATTGAAATGACCAAATTGGTGGAAACAAAAAAGGGAGGGGGAGTAACTATTTCCATTAATGCTTTTGAGGGTCAGAACTTAATATTTGTAGATGAAGGACATAAAGGGCAAAAGGCAGAAGAACAAAAATGGGCAACTTTAAGAAAACAACTGGCTGAAAAGGGAATGGTTTTTGAATATAGTGCCACCTTCGGACAAATACTAGGTGAGAAAAATAAAGCTACCTTAAAGGAATATGCCAAAGCAATTATTTTTGATTATTCTTACAAATACTTCTATCAGGATGGCTATGGCAAGGACTTTTCCGTGCTAAACGCTAAAAATATTAAAATAGATGAAAACCGATTTCAGGAAACGATGTTTTTAGCCAATTTACTTGATTTCTATGAACAACTGCTTATTTTTGAAGAGAAAAAAGAGAGTGCCAAGCGAAAAAATCTGGAAAAACCCTTGTGGATTTTTGTAGGAACAACGGTTTCCGGTAGCGCAGAAGAATCCGATGTAGTCCAAATTGTCAGCTTTTTGAATAAAGTTATAAAAGAACCGGATTGGGTAAATAGCAAGCTGACAGCTATTTTAACGGGAAAAGCGGAATTTAAAAATGAAAGCGGAGAAGACATCTTTGCTAAGAAGTTTTCCTATATAAGAAAGAAGGGGGTAATTATAGATGACTTGTTTGCTAAGCTTTTTGGCGGAAAAGGCGGTTTTGGTATATACGAATTGAAAAGCGCTAAAGGTGAATTTGGTTTAAAGACGGGAGAAAATAAATACTTTGGAGTTATCAATATTGGCGATACTTCCAGTTTTAAGAAGCAACTGGAGAAAATAGGGCTTGCGGTGGAAACAGACGCTATTTCGGAATCACTGTTTGACCATATTAAGGAGTTTGATTCTTCCGTTAATATTCTTATTGGCTCCAAGAAATTTATTGAGGGCTGGGATACCTGGAGAGTATCATCAATGGGATTGCTGAATATAGGAACAGGTCAAGGACCACAAATTATTCAGCTCTTTGGCAGAGGAGTGCGTTTGAAAGGTGAAAATATGTCCCTGAAACGCAGTATGGATAAGGATTTGTCTCAGCTGGAAAGGTTAAATATATACGGCATTAGAGCTGATTATCTGAGCTCTTTTTTAGAGGCACTTAGTAAAGAAGAAGTGGACTTGGAAACCATAGAAATACCTGTGCAACCCCGCTATGAAGAAAAATGGGAAACCCTTTATACTCTGGCAAAGGAGAATGTGGATTTTAACAATGATGTGGTTTTATTTATGGAAGAAGCAGAGAAATTTTCCGTTACCCTAAACAAGATGCCCACATTATCAGCTCACCAAAGCGAAGAACGCAATACACAAGGTATAGTTACTTCCAACATCCCTCTTAATACAACCGGTCTTACGCTGGCAAATAATGAAGAAAAAAGGAAAAAGCTAAATCTCTTGTTTGATTGGGATAACATCTTACTGGACTTATACGAATTTAAGCTGGAACGAGGATACTGGAATTTGATTTTGGACAGAGAGATTATTCAACACTTTCTGTTTTATTCCGATAGATATGAAATATTAATAACTCCGGAAACTTTGGAAGTTAACACGATTAAAGATGTAAAAAGATTGGAAAATATAGCTCTCCAATTGCTGAAAAGATACATTGACCAATACTATACCTTTCACTTAAAGAGTTACGAAAAGAATCATTTATGCTATGCACCGCTCACAGAGGAATCAGCTTTAAGCATTTTTGCCAAACCTAACGACGGATATAACTATACTATTCAAATAAGCAATAGTAAAGATAATCAGGAACTGATAAGTAAAATTAAGGCATTGGCACAAGATTTGGATAGGTTATTCCTTGAAAAGGATGTAAAAGATGAACTTCCCAGAGTTTACTTTGATAGACACCTCTATTTGCCAATCCTGCTTAACAATAAGAATATTAACAAAATGCATCCGGAAGGTCTGGTAGAAAGCGAAAAAAACTTCCTAAACGGGTTGAATGTTTACTTGTCATCAAAGAAAACTGAATTTAACGATAAGGAAATATACCTGCTGCGAAATTATCCCAAGTCAGGTGTCGGTTTCTTCAATCTTAGCAGTTTCTATCCCGATTTTATTATGTGGGTAAAATATCAAAATAAACAGATAATTGCCTTTCTTGACCCTAAGGGCTTGGAACATCAAAAAAGCTTGGACTCGGAAAAAGTGCAATTGCACAAAAATATTAAAGAAATAGAAAAAAATATCGGAAATAAAGACATAATTCTGGAGTCCTTTATTCTTTCTATTACTCCTTATAATACATTAATTCAAGGTTTGGTAAATCCCATAAAAAAAGATGTATATGAAAGTAATCATATTCTTTTTTTACTTCCAAATAATATGGAATGGCAAAATCAATTATTTGGTATTCTGAGAAAGAGTTACATCGCAAATATTAGCCAATAAGATATATATTATGCTACCGGTAGGTGAATGCTATATTAACCCGCTTTGTGCATTTATTTAATGGGACGCAATAGACCGGTAAACTTAATTTCCCTATTTTCTGCCACTGCTTGTCTCAGATTTTCTTTTACTAATTCCAATCCTTTTGAGGTGGGAAAAATATAAGTAGTATCGTGGTTACAGAGATGGAGTTTCTTTATCTGTTCTTCCTCCGGTAAAAATTCATCAGGATAATCCTCGGGTTGTTCATCCAGATTGAAAATCACATTTATATATCCGTCCTTTACTAAAATCTTTAATAAATCGGATATCGTTCCGAAACCATAATTAAAAACAGGATATAAGGAATGAAATTTAATTCCTTTCTCTTGTTCCTTATATATTATCATAATAATAAGCAACAATTCGTCGCAGAGTGCTTTGGTCTTTTCATCCATTTTTTTCCTCTTTTCTTTACCGATAACTCAATAATTCGTATATAATTATCCTGTAAAGTGAAGATAATTTTTTTGTCAATCTAAATATGGTTACTTTTGGGCAGAGAGCGAAGAGCGGATGGCTATTGGAAATCGGGAAAGTAACAAGAAAAAGAAACTCAGGTCTTATTGTACCGGCGCTCTTTGTACCGGCGCTCGCTGTAGCGCCGAATAAAAAACGGCGGAACAGCGTCCGCCGGTACCAAAAACGGCGGAACGGCGTCCGCCGGTACTAAAAACGGCTACCTCCGGCTACCTATCTTTATTTTAATAGCACTGCTTTCTTGGTGTAAATCTCCTTTCCTGCCCGCATTTTGATGTAATAAATACCGGAACTGCAGAGGCAGCCATTATTATCCTCTCCTTCCCAAGTTAGTTTATAACTACCCTGCTTTTTATACCCCAATGCAAAACTACGCACTAATTGCCCCCGATTATTGTAAACTTCAATTTTCACATCTGCGGGCATACTTATTTCATAGTCAATAGTTGTAAGGGGATTAAACGGATTAGGATAGATAGAACAAATGCCGTTAAAGGGTATAATATCAGGTAAATTTATACTATTTACTTCTCCTAATTTAGCTACAAATATGTCATAACCACCACTGCTCGTCAATGGTGTAGTGCCAAAAGTAGCACTTTCCATAAAAAAACCTGTAACATAGCTGCTTCCGTTAGCATCAACAGCAATGCCATAGCCAAAATCAAAACTTGTTCCCCCGGTTTGCTTTGCCCAGAGCCAGTTACCGTTGCTGTTCAGCTTGGCAACAAAGATATCGCTTTCACCACTACTGGTCAATGTTGTAGCTCCGAAGGTAGCACTATATTCAAAATAACCGGTAACATAGCTATTTCCATTTGCATCAACAGCAATGCTATTGCCAAAATCATAATATGTTCCCCCAGCTTGCTTTGCCCAGAGCCAGTTACCGTTGCTATCCAGCTTAGCAATAAAGATATCTTCTGAACCACTACTGGTCAATGTTGTAGTACCTAAAGTGGCACTTTCTTTAAAACTACCGGTAACATATATGTTTCCGTTGGCATCAACAGCAACGCTAAAGCCACTATCATAATCTGTTCCCCCGGCTTGTTGAGCCCAGAGCCAGTTACCGCTAATGTCCATCTTGGCAACAAAGATGTCTCCTTCGCCACTGCTGGTCAATGTTGTAGTTCCGAAAGTAGCACTAGCAGAAAAATCACCGGTAACATAGCTGTTTCCGTTGGTATCAACAGCAATGCTAACACCTTCATCATAACTTGTTCCACCAGCTTGTTTTGCCCAAAGCCAGTTACCATTGCTATCCAGCTTGGCAACAAAGATATCATTCCCCCCACTGCTGGTTAAAGTAATAGTTCCGAAAGTAGCACTTTCTTGATAAAAACCTGTTACATAGCTGTTCCCGTTGGAATCAACAGCAACGCCAATGCCCCATTCTTCACTGGTTCCCCCTGCTTGCTTTACCCAGAGCCAATTACCGTTACTATCCAGCTTGGCAATATAGATGTCGGAATATCCACTACTAATTAAGTTAGTATCTCCAAAATTAGCATTACTAAAAAAATATCCTGTAACATAGCTGTTTCCGTTAGCATCAACAGCAATACTCATTCCCTCATCATAATCTGTTCCCCCGGCTTGCTTAGCCCAGAGCCAGTTACCGTTACTATCCATCTTGGCAACAAAAATGTCTTCATATCCACTGTTAGTTAAAGTAGTAGTACCAAAGGTAATGCTACTACTTTTAAAATAACCAGTAACATAGCTGTTTCGGTTGGAATCAATAGCAATGCCATAACTATAATCATCATCTGTTCCCCCGGCTTGTATTGCCCAGTGCCAATCCTCGTTTTGGGCAAAGAGTGCTAAAGAACAGAGAACTAAGATTAAAAGTAAAAATGTCTTTTTCACGGTATCCTCCCGTATATTTTTATATTTCTATTTGGTTTTAGAAAAACAAAGGAATAAATAATGTCCATTTTTGCACGGTAAATATAGTTCAATATAGCTGGGTTTGTTATGATATGCATTTTCGTTTCAACTCCTTTCTTACTTTTTTCTTTTATATATTTTGTTCAAAACCTGTCAATCTCTTTTTTGGTTTTTCCGAGGAGCTTTTGTTGTACCGGCGCTCTTTGTACCGGCGCTCGCTGTAGCGCCGAATCGGCGGAACAGCGTCCGCCGGTACATACCCACCGGTACTAAAAACGGCGGAACGGCGTCCGCCGGTACATCCCCGCCGGTACACAACTCGGTGGATTCTGAGGCAATATATCGTTAAAAGTAATAGTTATCTATTCACAATTCCTGCTTGACAAATAGACGAATAAAAAATTTGAGGGAAGATAAATAATATTAATCAAGGAAAGGGAAGATGCTTAAGGTATAAATAGAAGTACCTATCTTCCTAAGGAAAGGAGTTTTACTTTGTTGGCAGATAACAATCGTATTGCCATTCATCCTATATTGCCGATTCCTGAAAGAGACGAGGTTTCTTTTTACTGGAATGGACAAAAACTAAAGGCAAAGAGAGGGGAAATGATTGCCTCAGCTCTTATTGCCAATGGTATATCCATTTTTGGCCACCATCACAAAGATGGAAGTGCACAAGGTATTTTTTGTGCTAATGGACAGTGTTCTCAATGCAGTGTAATTGCTAATGGGGTAGCCGTAAAATCCTGTATGACTGCAGTTAGTGAAAATATGATTGTGCAGTCGCTGGAAGGGCTACCTATTCTCCCTGCAGAAGATGAACCTATAAATTTTGAGCCCCTTGAGTATGTTAAGACCGATGTTCTTATTATTGGGGGAGGTCCTGCAGGGCTTTCTGCTGCTATTGAACTGGGCAAACAAAACATCCCGACATTGCTGATTGATGACAAAAATGCCTTGGGAGGAAAGCTGGTTCTGCAAACACATAAGTTCTTTGGTTCGCAGGAAGATAGCAGTGCCGGAACAAGGGGGAATGATATTGGCAGAAACCTTGCTGCAGAGGTGGCAAAATACAACAGTATTGAGGTCTGGTTAAATAGCACAGCCGTCTTCGTTTTCAGCGATAAAAAAGTTGGCATTTTAAAAGACGGTGTCTATAAAATTGTTGAGCCCCAGCGCATTTTAAACACCGCGGGAGCAAGAGAAAAATTCTTAAGGTTTCCCGGGAACAATTTAGCCCGAATATATGGAGCGGGAGCTTTTCAGACATTGGTAAATAGAGACCTGGTGCGTCCTACAAAGCGTCTTTTTATAATCGGAGGAGGCAATGTTGGTTTAATTGCCGGTTACCATTCTTTGCAGGCAGGAATTGAAGTTGTCGGTTTAGCTGAAGCGATGCCTGTTTGCGGGGGTTATAAAGTTCATTCCGATAAACTCAGAAGATTTGGCATTCCTATATATACTTCTCATTCTATTCTTTGCGCTAACGGCAAAGAAACAGTAGAAAGCATTACTATAGCGCAAATAGATAAGAATTTTCAGCCCCTGCCGGGCACGGAAAAGACCTTTGCCTGTGATACTATTTTAATAGCTGTGGGCTTAAATCCCGTAAATGAATTTACCTGGGAAGCACAAGAAGCAGGAATTCCTGTAGAAGCAGCAGGTGATGCCTTAGAAATTGCAGAAGCAAGTTCGGCAATGTTTAACGGTAAAATAGCCGGGGTAAAAATCGTAGCAGAACTGCAAGGAACTAAAGAAAATCCTATTCCCGCAGAGTGGTATGCCAAAGCCGAGGAACTGAAATCTCCCCCTGGAAAAATAAAGAATTATCAGACCCCGGAAAAAGAAGAAGGGGTCTTCCCTATTCTCCATTGTTTACAGGAAATCCCCTGTAATCCTTGCACTACCGTTTGTCCTACGAATAGTATTAAAACTGAAGATGGTTCACTGATGGCTGTTCCTGTTTACAACGGTGCCTGCATTGGTTGTGGCAAATGCCTGTTGATATGTCCTGGATTAGCCATAACCTTAGTGGACTACCGAAAAGACAAAGAAAACCCTACTGTAAGCATTGTTTATGAAGTGGCTAACTATCCTGTGAAGATAGGCGATAAAAAAATCCTGAACGATATAGATGCCAATGAATTAGGTGAATATGCTATAACCGCTGTGCAGGATTTTCCCCAATTGCATACTCAGATTGTAAAGTTTCAAGTTCCTAAGGCAATAGCCAAGAAAGTAGCTGGTTTCAGAATTCAGGATAAGAAGGTGTCTATACCTTTGGAAAAACCGGTTATTTTGGAAAAGACCTCTGATGAAGCAATGATTTGTTTGTGCGAAAGAGTAAGCGTAAAACAAGTGCGAGCGTTAATTAAAAAAGGTATCACCGATTTGAATCTGATAAAAGCTATTACCAGAGCAGGAATGGGGCCTTGCGGTTCTAAAACCTGCGAGGTCTTAATTAAGAGATTACTACGCGAAGAAGGCATCCCCGAAAAGGAAGTTGTTCCTAATACAAAAAGGCCTCTGTTTTTGGAAATCCCCTTAGAAAAATTTCCCGACGGGAGTGCAAAATGAATAAGATTTATGATGTAATCGTAATTGGAGCCGGTTCCATCGGTTTGCCAACTGCTTATAATTTAGCAAAGGCAGGAAGGAAGGTTTTAGTAATTGAGCCAGAACATAGCCCCGGACAAGGAAACAATAAAAAAGCTATTGGAGGCGTGCGAGCTACTCATTCTGATTTAGGTAAAATAAATGTCTGCCTGCGTTCCATTGAAATACTAAAAAACTGGCAGGAAGAAACGGGCGATGATATTGGCTGGCTTTCCAATGGCTATAGCTATCCTGCTTATAACGAAAAAGATGCTTTAGCGCTGCAAGACCTGATGCAGATTCAACTTAGTTTCGGGCTTAATATTCAATGGCTAAGCCCGGATGAATATAGCGAAATAGTTCCCGGTATTCTGAAAGAGGGTTTACAGGGTTCTACATTTTCTCCGGAAGATGGTTCCTGTTCACCTTTACTCGTTTCTGCTTCCTATTTTGAGCATTGCCAGAAAGCCGGGGTGGACTTCCATTTCCAGGAACGAGTTACCGGATTTGATATTAAAAACTATAACATCAATCAAGTTATAACCGATAAAGGTATTTATTCCTCCGCTAAAGTTGTTAACGCAGCAGGAGGATATGCTCGGGATATTGGACAACTGGCTAATATTGATTTACCTGTTTTTCCGGAAAATCACGAAGCAGGTATTACTGAACCGGTAGAAAGGTTTTTTGGGCCAATGGTTATAGATATGCGTTTAGCACCTGGTAGTGCCAATTTCTATTTCTACCAGAATAGTGAAGGTCAAATTGTTTTCTGTATAACTCCCGACCCCCCTGTTGCCGGTATTAATATGCGTTCCACTTCTGTGTTTTTACCAATGTGCAGTAAAAGAATGCTGACAATTTATCCTCGCCTGCGCAATTTAAAAGTTCGTAGAACCTGGAGAGGACAGTATCCTATGACTCCAGATGGATTTCCTGTAGTGGGAATTATGGAACAGGCAGAGAATTTGGTTAACGCAGTTGGAATGTGTGGCCAGGGATTTATGCTTGGTCCCGGAATGGGAGAACTGGTTACCAGAATTTGTTTGGAAAATATTACGGATAAAGACAGAAAGATATTAGAAAGCTTTGATACATATAGACAGTTTACTAACCAGGAAGCGTTTAAATAGATATATTACCAAGAGAAAAAGAGGTTTATTTAGCCACCGAATATTTCTTAACCACTGAGGACACTGAGGACACTGAAAAGTAATTTCTTTTCACAAAGAGGTTATTTAGCTACCGAACACACCGAACACACCGAAAGGAAAATTTCTTTTTCACAAAGAGGTTTATTTAGCCACCGAACACACCGAATTCACCGAAAGGAAAATTTCTTTTCACAAAGAGGTTTATTTAGCCACCGAACGCACCGAATTCACCGAAAGGAAAATTTCTTTTCACAAAGAGGAAAAGAGAGAAAGAGGATTAGAATATAATTTCTATATCTTCATGCCCTCAGTGTCCTCAGTGTCCTCAGTGTCCTCAGTGGTTAAAATATATTCGGTGTGTTCGGTGGCTTCGGTGGCTAAAATATATTCGGTGTTTTCGGTGTGTTCGGTGGCTAAAAAATTTTCAGTGTCCTCAGTGTCCTCAGTGGTTAAGAAATTTTCGGTGTGTTCGGTGGCTAAAATATACCCTTTTCACTTCTCCTGTTCATCTGTTAACCGACTAACAATCTCTACTATTTCTTTCGGTTTATTTACAATGTAGTCCGGATGATAACTTTCCAGAAAATCAGCGGTATGAAACCCCCAGGTAACAGCAATACTTTTTAGTCCGCATTTATGGGCTGCTTCTATATCTCTAACTTCATCTCCTATATAGATTACAGCATCAGAAGTAAGTTGGTGTTTTTTCAGGCGTTTTTTTATATCTTTGGCTTTATTGAGGATGCCGGAAGTCCCTTCAATCCACAGAAAAGAATTCAATTTGTAGCTCTTTAGAAATATATCCACATTTTCTTTAGTATTAGAGCTGAGAAGAGCCATTGGTATTGCTTTAGAGGTAAATTCATTAAGCATTTCTACAATTCCAGCACAGGGTTCAAGTTCAGCAATAAGGCGTTTGTATTCTTTAATTGCCAGCGTAACTATTTTGGGAATTTTGTAAAAAGGTATTTTTGTTTCAGCGGCTATTTTATGCCAGGTTAAAGAGCGAAAGTGCTGAATATCGTTTTCGGTAAAAGTTGGGAAACCAAACTGAGGAGCAAGTTTATTGGCGATTTTTAATCCCAGTTGAATTGAATCCGCTATAGTGCCGTCAAAATCAAAGAGCAGAAAGGGTTTCATTCCTTCAACTCTTTCTTAGTTCTTATCACCAGTTGGTAAGCATCTCTTGCCGAAAGTGAAGACATCAGACATACCATTCTGCTTATCTCTCTGGTTTTTATGCCAAAACCCAAAGCACTGGTAATATAATCAATCAGTTCGTTTTCCGATAAATCATCGCTTTCTGTTTCACCTTCACCTTGAATTGTCTGTCCATCCAAAACCAGGCAGAATTCACCTTTAATTACCAGCGACGGATTATTGTTAAATTCCTCCAAAGTAGTATAAATATGCTCCTCGTGGAGCTTACTTAATTCTCGGCAGATACATATTTTTCTGTTTCCGCAGGCAGAATACAATTCACTAAGTAATTTCAAAATCCGATGGGGTGCTTCATAAATTACAGTTGTATAGGGATATTCAGATATTTGTTGCAAATTTTCTCTTCTGTTTTTGGGCTGCTGCGGTAAAAAACCTACAAATTGAAACTGCCTGGTAGTAAAACCGGAAACACTTAAAGCAGGTAAAACAGCACTTGCTCCCGGCAAAGCAAAGACCTTTATACCTTTGGCAATTGCTTCTTTCACAATATGTTCTGCAGGGTCACTAATAGCTGGACTTCCAGCATCGGAAACAATCATTAAGTCCTTACCGCTTTCCAAATGCTTAAATAGAAATCCTTCTCGCTGCTTTTCATTGAATTTATGAAAGCTCATCAATTTGGGTGTAGGAATTTCGTAGCGTTGCAAAAGGAAAGCTGTAACTCTGGTATCTTCACAGGCAATAAGTTCCGCTTTTTTTAGCAGTTCCAATGCCCGCAAAGTAATATCGCCCAAATTTCCTATCGGCACAGGTATCAGGTAAATATCACCATAAGTCATAATAATAAAAAAAGTAAGTGCCGGTAAACAACATACCGGCACTATCAATAAATGGTTAAATTAAACCGAGTTCTTTGCCTATCTTTTTAAAGGCAGCAATTGTGAAATCCAAATCTTCTTTACTATGCGCAGCAGAAAGTTGAACCCGAATACGTGCTTTGCCTTTAGGGACAACAGGATAAACAAAGCCAATTACATAAACTCCTTCTTCCAGAAGCATATCTGCCATCTTTATAGCCAAAGGTGCCTCATAAAGCATAATAGGAACGATGGCAGTGTTTCCTGGAACTATATCAAATCCAGCGGCAACCATCTCCTGGCGAAAATAAGTAGCATTATCCCAAACCTTATCTCTTAACTCATTGGAACGAGATAACATCTCTATCACTTTTAAAGTAGCTCCTACAATAGATGGAGCTAAAGTATTGGAAAACAAATATGGTCGGCTTCTCTGACGCAACAATTCAATGATTTCTTTACGCCCGGAAGTGCAACCACCGTTTGCTCCACCCAATGCTTTGCCAAAAGTTGTGGTTATAACATCAATTCTATCTGTAACCCCAAAATATTCGGGAGTGCCTCTTCCCGTTTTGCCAATATAACCTGTGGCATGGGAATCATCTACCATCACCAAAGCATCATATTTATCGGCAAGATTGCAAATTTCATCCAGTTTTGCCATATCGCCATCCATACTGAAAACACCATCAGTACAGATTAGACGATAAGTGCAATCTTTACTTTCCTTCAAGGCAATTTCCAATTCTTCCATATTGCTGTGTTTATAACGAAAGCGTTTCGCTTTACACATACGAACGCCATCAATAATAGAAGCATGATTCAATTCGTCAGAAATAACAGCACTATCTTCACCTAAAAGGGGCTCAAACAAACCGCCATTGGCATCAAAACAGGCAGCATAAAGGATAGTATCTTCCATTCCCAAAAACTTGGACATTGCATCTTCCAGCTTTTTATGAATTGCCTGAGTTCCACATATAAAACGCACAGAATTACATCCATAACCCCAATTGTTCATAATATCCTGAGCGGCTTTAATTACTTCGGAATTATTACCTAAACCAAGATAGTTATTGGCACAGAAATTTAGGGCTTCTTTTCCACCTTGAACACCAATTTTAGCACCTTGGGGAGTTGTTAAAATGCGTTCATCTTTGTAAAGTCCTTGTTCTTTGAGCTCTGTAAAGAGTTCTTGCAAATCGGATTTAATTTTTCCGTAAGCCATTTGATTCCTCACTTTATCATAATTACTTTCTATTTATATCCCAAATTCTGATTTCTCTCATTTCGTCAATGGAATTTATTTTCCTGTTACTTTTTTTTCATCTCTACCTCATTATTTCGCTATTTCGCTCTCGCACCATTGCCTAAGATTACTATTATAAATTCTCACCCAAATTTTCAAATCGATATCACTTGTCACAGAGGTCTTAACTGTTTATAGGGTGGAGAGATAGATAGGACTGGCTTTAGACTGTGTCACAGTGGTCTTTGGACGTTTTTGGACGTTTCGATATCACGATTCCTTCAATTTTGCCCTCAATTTAAGGTATTTTCAGAACATCAAATTTTTTGAAATAGTTTACAAATTTAATAGAGCCGTAACTGAAGTGCCAGGGGGCCGATCATCGTTAACCACTGACTCTGATCAGCGTCTATAAACTCGATCCGGTAGTCTTTATTGAGAGGTTGGAGGGCAACTCCCCTGCGGGCCTCATCATACTGTATCCTTTTCAGAGTAATGCCTGTCTCGTATCTGACGGCACAGATTTTCCCGTCCAAACCATCCCAGGTGATCTGCTTTTTGATGAGGACAATATCCCCGTGCAGGATCTGCGGCTCCATGCTTTGTCCATTGATTCGGAAGGCCACGTAGTTATCCGTGCCGAAGGGAATGTAGCGAGTGGGGACTTCGACTGATTCCGCCGGCTCCATATCCTCGGGAACTTCCATGGGTGATCCAGCGGATATTTCCGCTACGATCGGGAAGATTGAGGTACGCACGTAAGTGGTATCAAAATCATTCACTAAGACCGGTTTACCATCCACAATCTGGACTTTCTTGGTAGTCCTGACGTCATCTCCAAGCTCCCAGGGAGCCAGGATGAACATACTGCCTTCGCCTCTTAACAGCCAGTTCACATTCACTCCGGAATCGATCAATCTGGCCAAGAATTGAGGGTCGGGAAACCGCTCATTGTTCTTGTAACGGTCCAGAGAATTGGCAGAGATGCCAAACTTTTCGGTAAACTGGTACTGCTTCAATTTCATTGCTTTAATCAGCATTCCCAGCCTGCTGCCGATATCGTTAGGGTCCATTATTCCTCCTAAAAGGTCATTTTCTGCTTGACCTTTTGCCGTATGGGTAAGATTATGCATCCGTAGACAAGATAAATTGTCTATCTTTTTTGTCAATGCTTATTTATATAGTTGTGATTCGGCGGCGGATTCTTCCGCTCGTATCCAATAGATTTCATTAGCTGCCGGAAAGAGCAGAAAGGACTTCCCAAGTTATTGCGATGCAGTTATGTAGCGCCCAACAATAATATTAGGGAGGCGCTTATGAAAGCGACCAGTTACGAGCCAGGAGAAAGTAGGGTCAAGGACGACCTCTGTGACACACCGACCTCTGTGACAGGTGTCACACACCCCTCCAATCGGAGAAAAAAGCCGCCGATGCTGATCAGTAGATATGTTGAACGCTGTGACAGATCGCCAGGACAGAAAAAGGCTACCACTGTGACAGATTATCCGACCTCTGTGACACGCCACCGGAGTGGAAGTGTCACAGTGGTCTTACCGGTACCAGAGAATTATTGGCAGAGGCTGAACATGAGCAAGAACAAGATCAGGTCAGTCTGGCTGACCGTGGAGCGGGCGGCGGAGTTGATGAGCTGCTCCACCCGCACCGTATGGCGCTATATCAAGCGCAACCGAATCGAAGTGCACAAGCATCTGGTCGAGCAGGATGGCTACAAGGTTAGGAAGACCTTCCTGCTGACCGAGCCTTCCTTATATATCAAGGAGATGGCAGACTGCCAAGCCAGAAACCTGGTGCCTGCCGGCTTTATTGAGATCACTCTCAAGGTAGATGGCAAAGACCTGCACAGCGCTTTGATCTACAAATACAGCGAGGAGGACAAGCATGAGCATCTATGATGAGATTGATCCCCTGACCTACGCGGAGCTCTATCAGAGCATCTATCCTGATTGGAAGGGTAAGCAGGATTTGCTTAACCAGATTGGGAAAGACCAGGAGATTAAACCGAAACCTGAACCAGTGCCAGTTCCGACTGTCACAGAGGCTGATAGCAACATACTTGACGACAGTATCGTTCTGGAAGATGAGCCAAGCGCTCCCAGCGATCCTGAGGAGGAGTACATCGACTTTACTCCTCAAGAGCGGGTGCCAGTCAAATACGATCACGAAGCCAAGCTGCTGGGCTACTTCTGCACCACGGTGCTGGAACGGCTCCAGCATAGCGAGTCCAAAGGCCGGGAGTGGAAACTGCTCACTAAGGAATACAATAACGGTAGCCTGGCTCCGGAACTCTATGCTTTGAAAGGAAAACGCACCGAACGGGCCTTACGCCTCTGGCTGGAACGCTATGAACAGAGCAAGCAGGACATGTATGCTCTCCTGCATGGCAACCGCTATCAGAAACGGCAACGCAAGATCACCGAACTGGAAGGCAAGGTGCTGCTGGCAATCCTGCTGCATCCCAACCGGATCAGCATCGGCAGCGCTCTCAAGTTCCTGAAAGCCAAAGCCGAGTCCGGACTGATCGACTCACCCAGTTCAGTACCAACGCTTAGACGCTGGGTCGAAGAGTGGCGGGATGACAACCTGGCAATGTGGGAGCAGGCAAGGCAGGGCAGCAAGTTCGTAGCTGAGCACATCATCAAGACCATCCACCGGGATAGCAGACTATTGAGCGTAGGTGAAGTCTGGGTAGCCGATGGCCACACTCTGGCCTTCGATATCCTCAATCCCAAGACCGGGAAAGCACAACGCATGACTATGATCATGGTCTTCGACTGGGCATCCCGATACCCGGTGGGTGCCACTCTCGCCTTTACCGAGGACAGCCAGCACATCCAGGCTGCCTTCCGCAATGGCTTCCTCAACTGGGGAGCTCTGCCTCAGTATGTCTATCTCGATAATGGCAAAGCCTTCAAGAGCAAGCTGTTCCACGAGCAGTGGGAAGGGCATGACCTGGCTAAGGAATTAGGCGGCATCTTCCCCAAGTTAGGAATCAGAGCTCAGTTCGCCGAAAGCTACAATGCCAAGGCTAAGATCATCGAGCGGTTCTTCCGGACCTTCCAGGAGCAGTTTGAACGCTTCATCAGCAGCTTCCGGGGAGCCAATATAGCCGATAAACCTGCCACTCTGATGCGTAACGAGAAGTGGATCAAGAAGCTCTATACCTGCGAGCCGCCCACCACTGAAGAAGCGATGCAGATGATCGGCTACTATATCAGATACGTATATGGCATCACCCCTCACCGGGGATTGGATAACCGCAAACCCTGGGAGGTGTTCAACTCGGCTCCCAAACCTCAGGACAGGCTGGTCAATCCCTCTCAGCTCAACTTCATGATGCTGAGCGTAGAACGTAAAGCCATCCGCAACGAGGGCATCGTGCTGAACAAGTTGAAGTACTGGCATCCCGCCCTGGTCTTTCACATGGGTAAACCGGTAATAATCAGATACGATCTGGCGGATGCGAGATGGGTGCTGGTCTATGACGAGGCGGATGTCTTTATCTGCCAGGCTTCCCTGCGCCAGACCCAGCATCCGTTCATCCAGGCCGATCTGCAGAATAGCAAGTCGCATAAGGAGTACCGCCAGGAATATACCCAGATCAAGAAGCTGCAGCGGCTGACTGAACAGCGAACCCAGAGCTTCGTGCGCAGCAATCAGGAATCGGTGGATAAGTTGCTCAAGAGCTATATGAACGAGATCCCCGCTGAGAACAATCCTATCTTTCTGCAAGCACCTATGATCGAAGCTCCCGCCCCGGGTCCGGAAGAGGAGATTGCCAGGCTGGAACAGATAGTAATCGAACAGGAGAAAGCAATAGCCTCCAGCCAACCTGAACAGACCCACAACGATCAAAATCAAGCTGTTGCCGAAGGATCAAGCGAGTTCGATCCCTTCGACAATGAGGAGTTCAAGAAAATGCTCAAGACGATCGGAATCAAATAAGGAGGAATAGATGAAGCAAGGTAAACTTGTCCCGATCCACAATGTCCGGAAAGCCGATGAGTGCATCGACTTCCTGCTCAAACGACCTCGCCTGGAGATGGTGGGACTGGGCATGCTGTACGGCAGACCCGGCCTCGGCAAGACCACCTATGCCAGCCGTGCTGCCTATGCTCGTGGCTACGTGTATATCAGACTGGAAGCCACGACCACTCCCAAAACCTTCGCCAAGGAACTGCTCCAGAATCTATACAGAAGCCTGGGTATGGGTGATTATCTCCCCGTGGGTACTACCAACAACATCTACAAGCAATGTATCCAACTGCTCCTCGATAATGAGGATACCGTCATCATTATCGATGAGATCGACTACGCCTTCCGCTATCCCCAGTTACTCGGATCGGTTAGAGATCTGGTGGATGAGACATTCGCAGTGGTGATCCTGGTGGGCATGCAGAACGCCATGGATAGGCTTAACCAGATCAATGCTTACTACTTTGACCGCTGTAACTACTTCTACGAGTTCGAAGCGGTAAGCAAGGATGATATTAGAATGTTGGGCACCGAACTGATGAATATTCCCTGCCCGGAGTCCATGGTCAATTACATCCACTTCAACGCAGCCGGGAATCTGAGGAAAGCCATCAAGATCATGCACATGCTTGAAGTCAGAAGTAAAATCAATCCTATCCCAGCCATGAACCATATTTAGGGGCATTATGAACGAGCAAAGCATTATAATCGACCGCTTCGTAGACCGCTTCGTCAGCTACTTCAACTTAGATCTGATCTGTGAGTGCACCGGAGTAGACCGGGATGTGGTTCAGGAGCGCCTTAACCAACTCATTACAGGCAATGTGATCCGCAAGGTATCAAAATACGAGGATATCTATGTAACTAACCGGGGCCGCTATAATATCAATGTAGCAACCATTTACTGCGGCAACTGGGCATTCGACCTTAAAGCCTGCCAGGATATCTGCTTCCTGCTTGAAAAGAGCCAAATAAAGAGCATCCGACAATTGGCCTCCAAGATGCAGCGCAGCCGTCAGTGGGCCTTTAAGTACCTGGAGGCACTGATCTCAGTCGATGCGGTGGGTATATGTAAGTCAGGTTATTATACCAAGGACATAAGCATGATCTTCAAAGTTGGCTCGGTGATCAAGAAAGGCATCATTAGCGAGAAGCGGGCCGAGTGCGGCATCCAGCCTCAGAGACGCCGTAAGAAAACTACTAAAACTACTAACCACAAGTAAAGAGCGAGGGCATTCTATGACTCAGGAACAACGAGAACGAAAACTACGCCAAGAGATACATGGCCTGCGGGTCAAGAAGTTTCACTGGACCCTAAATGACTTCAAGTTCATCATCAAGGGCTTGGGCTATGGCGAATCACTTAGGGCTTTGCCGGAGGATCGCTTAACTGAATTAAAAGCACTTCTGCTCAAGTACCGTAAGCATGGCAGACCCCAGATCTTTACTTTCGACCGTCAGGGCAAGTATATGTTCTATCTCATGAAGACTGCGGGATGGACCGAGTCCCAGCTACGGGCATTTACCATCCAACACTATTCCAAAAGCCACTGGAACCTACTCAACAAGAAGGAACGCAGAGCGGTGATCGCAATGCTGCAGAACTACATCAAACAGAATGAAAAGAAAGCCAAAAATA
>DAONFA010000013.1 GCA_035403355.1 Candidatus Cloacimonas sp.
TTCTGCATATAGTTGCAACCACAAAAAGAATCGGTTTAGAGTCAAAACAAACAGCATACCCGCCGCAACTACCCTATTTCCTTTCAAAAATAGTTGATTAACTAATCCTTCTTGTTTGTCCTATACCGCGGATGAGATTCCCGTATCAATCCCATATCGCGATACCGGAACGATACGGGAGTCATATCGGAATGTTATGGAGAAAATTCCGGGGTTGACCAGGAGGTCACCATTGCGGAAATAAAGCGTAAAAGGTGGATTGACAGGAAATCAGCATTGCTTTATGTCCCCTGTCGGGTTCATTTTTTAGCAAAATTCAATCCACTTGCAAGTATTTCTTGACAAAAAAAGGGCATTTTCTATAGTATTATTATTATGGATAAGCACCAAATCAGAGCACAAAACCTCGTAAAAATATACGGAAAAAGAGCCGTTGTAAATGACCTTTCTCTGGAAATGAGTCAGGGAGAAGTTGTGGGTATTTTAGGTCCTAATGGAGCAGGTAAAACCACTACTTTTTATATGATTATCGGTTTGGCAAAACCCAATCAGGGCAAGGTTTATTACGATGAAATGGAAATTTCCCGCAAGCCAATGTATAAAAGAGCGCGTTTAGGTTTGGGCTATTTGGCTCAAGCGCCCTCTATTTTTGCCAAATTGACGGTTGAAGAAAACATTCTGGCTATTTTGCAGACCCTTAAAATCAGCCGGAAAGAGCAAAAAAACCGTTTACAGGAAGCGTTGGAAGAATTGGGTTTAACTCCTTTGGCAAAACAGAAGGCATACACTCTTTCCGGAGGCGAAAGAAGAAAGCTGGAGATTACTCGCGCTCTGGTAACAAGCCCTACTTTTCTCTTTATGGATGAACCCTTTGCCGGAATTGACCCTATTGCCGTGGCTGATATTCAAGATATTATTGCTAAATTGCGGAGTAAAGATATTGGCATAATGATTACCGACCACAATGTTTTGGAAACTTTGAAAATTGTAAATCGGGCTTATATTATCTATGAAGGAAAAATTATTGTTTCAGGTTCTTCCCTGGAACTGATAAACGACGAAAAAGCCAAGGAAGTATATTTGGGCGAAAGATTTCTGGAAAGCCCTTTTGAGCAACAACTATGAGTGCAATGGAACAATATCTCTCGTTGAAGCAAAAACAGGAATTGGCTCTTAAGCCAAAAATGCTGCAATCCCTGAAAATGCTTGCCTTGCCGATTCTGGAGCTGGAAAGTTATATTAAGCAGGAACTGGTGAATAATCCTTTACTGGAATTGCGGGAAGAGAAAGATGAAGATGATATTGACGAAGGCAATTTTGCCCAACCAACTCCCGAAAGCCCTACTCCAATTGAAGAAAGCGATACAAATACAAGCCATTTGGAAACCTTGGCAGAAGCACAGGAATTGACAGATATTTTGGATAACTGGAATGAATATCACTCCGGTTACGAAAGCTGGTCTTCCGATAGTGAAACAGAACATACAGAATCACTTATCCGCTATGAAGAAAACGGTAAAGATAAATTTCTGGAGCAACTATACCCTTTTGAGCTACCGGAAGACGAAACAGATTTTATTACTGATTTGCTTGATTCGTGTGATAGTTACGGCTTTTTACCCAAAGGTTTTAACCTCAATAATCTGGCAAAAAAATATGATCTTACCCCTGAACGGGCTGAAGAACTGCATAAAATAATTCTATCCCTAAATCCCCAAGGTATTTCCGCCCGTAATATGGCAGAATGTTTGCTGGCTCAACTTACGGAAGAACAAAAGCAAAATCGCATTTTGGTGGGCTTGATTTCGGAACATTTTGAAAATCTTATTCACCGCCGTTACCAAAAAATTGCCTCTGCTTACGGTGTTTCGGAAGAAACCATTCTATTAGCCAAAGAACAGGTCTCCAAGCTTGATCCCAAACCCGGATTACGAATACTTTCTACTAATGCCGTTTATGTCTTTCCCGATGTAACAATGAAACTGATTGACGGTAAATATGAAATTATCATCAACGACCATATCACTCCCAATATTATTATCAGTCCCCGTTACCGGAAAATGATTAACCGGGGCTATTTTGACAAAGAGACGATGCAATTTGTGCGCGAACGCATCAATTCCGCTAAATTTTTAATAAAATCCATCTATATGCGAATGAGAACTTTGGAACGCGTTTCCCTTTCCATAATCAATCATCAATATGATTTCTTTTATTTGGGAACGGGACAAATGAAACCTCTCACTTATGCTGTAATTGCCAGAGACCTGGGAGTTAACGAATCTACTATCAGTAGAGTAGTGAAACATAAATATGCGGAAACCCCTTACGGGATTTATGCTTTCAAAGATTTCTTCACTTCCACCGCTGGCTTTGATGATGATTATCAAAGCATTTCCCGGCAAAAAGTTAAATCGCACTTGATTCATTTAATTGAAACAGAAAACAAAAAAAAGCCCTATAGCGATCAGGAACTGGTGGAACTTTTAAAAGCAGAAGGACTTAATATTTCCAGAAGAATTATTACCAAATACAGAGATGAATTGGGCATTTTGAACAGTCATCTCAGGAGAGAATAAATGCAACATACTCAAGTGATTATTATTGGAGGAGGTCCCGGTGGCTATGAAGCTGCCATCCGCCTAACTCAATATGGAATTACCTGTATGGTTATAGAAAAAGAACGGCTGGGTGGACTCTGTTTAAACTGGGGTTGCATACCTACCAAAGCTTTGGTAAAAAGTGCGGAATTATATACGGAAATGCGGTCTGCAGCTAATTGGGGCTTACCTGAAGCTGAATTTGCTTTGGACTACAGCAAACTCTGGCAACGCAAAAATGCCGTTGTAGAACAATTAGTCGGTGGTATCGAATTTCTTTTTAACAGACAGCATATTCCGGTTGTAAAAGCAACCGCTTTCTCAGTTAAAAATGAAGCCGGAAATTACATCGTAACAACTTTGGAAGGAGAAAGTTATAGCTGCGAGTATCTGATTTTAGCTACCGGCAGCGAAGCAAGAGAACTTCCCGAAATTAAAATAGACGAAAAGGATATCCTTTCCTCCACAGGCATTCTGCAAATGACGAAACTGCCCAAAGAGCTGGCTATTATTGGCGGAGGTGTTATCGGTTGTGAATTTGCCTCCATTTTTTCTGCCTTTGGCGTGCAAGTTACCATTATAGAATTTTTACCTCGCATCTTAACTACAGAAGACGAAGAAATCTCCAAACGAATGACTTTGCAGTTCAAAAAAAACGGAGTGAAAGTGCTTACTAATACCGGAGTGCAACAAATAACGAAAAAAGGAAATCGCCTGATTTTGCACTTGAATAATAACACTTGTTTTGAAACAGATAAGGTTCTGATGTGCGTGGGCAGAAAACCCTTAAACAATATTAAATGGGAAAAAATGGAACTAAAAACAAATAGAGAGGCAATCGTTATTGAGGAAACAATGCAGACCAATTATGATAAAATCTATGCTATCGGTGATGTAACAGGAAAACTGCAACTTGCTCATACGGCAAGTAAACAAGGTTTGATTGCTGCAAAACATATTGCTTCCAGAATCTATCCCGATAAATATGAAGCTCCGGTAGAACCACTCAACTATATAAATATTCCCCGTTGCACTTTTACGCATCCCGAAATTGCCTCCGTCGGCTATCTGCAAAAAGATGCTGAAGCAATTTTCGGAGAGGTGAAAGTGGGGAAATTTCCTTTTTCGGCAAACGGAAAAGCAGTAGCAATGGGTAATACAACAGGTTTTGTAAAGACCATTGCCCGTAAAGATACCTTAGAACTTGTCGGAATGCACATTATAGGTCCCAATGCTACAGAACTTATTGCTCAGGGAGCTATAATGATTGCCAATCACAATACGGCAGAAGACATTGATTCCGTTGTTTTTGCCCATCCCACTCTGGCAGAAACAATTATGGAAGCAATGGAAGACCTGCAAAATATTTCCATTCACAAAATCTAAAAGGAGGAATCCCAAATGCAGATCACTATTACAGCCCGCCATTTTGAGCTGACCAAAGCTATCCGTGATTATGTGGAAACAGCTTGTTCCAAACTGAACAAGTATTTTGACAATATCATCAATGTTCATATTACTCTGGCTTTGGAAAACAGCCGCAACATCTGTGAACTTTCGCTTCACGCCGCTAAATATTCTCTTCAAAGCGAAGTAGAAGAAATGGATATGTATCTTGCCATAGACAACGCTGTGGAAAAGATGGAAGGACAAATTAAAAAACTGAAAGATCGCATTACGGATCACCAGAAACGTGCTCTAAAACAACAATTTGAAACATATTCCCACGCCACAGATTTTCAGGTTGATTCTGAAAACAAGGTTCGCAAAACTATAAAAACCAAAAGAGTCGTAACTGAACCCCTCAGTTTGTCCGAAGCCGTGGAAAAGTTGGAAGCAAGCAAAGAGGATTTCCTGATTTTTAAGAACATTGAAAGCGACAGGATAAATGTTCTGGTAACCAAAGACCACGAGGTTTATAAACTGCTTGAACCATAATGGTTCAGTATTTTTTTAGCTGCCGAAGTTATTTTTTCGGCAGCTCTTTTTCTTTTTTTGCTGCTGCCCTATATCAGCAGTGCGTTATGAGTAACCGAATTTCGCTTACCGAAAAAGGATAACTGCCTTCGTTCCCGATAGCGAATTGGAATTCGGAAACCCTAATGCCGGAAGTGGATATTTATTTCACTGCCTTGTTTATAGGGTTACCCGGAAAATAAGTGAGGAACTTAAATGAAAGAAATTACCGTTCGTGACTTCTTTGATGCCAAAAAGAAAGACCTGGCATTATCTTTGATAACCGATCCCGAAACCCTGAACAAAAAAATCGGTTCACCTCATATCAATCGTCCCGGCTTAGCTTTGGCAGGTTACCTGGAAGTTTTCCCCTACGATAGAGTGCAAATTTTGGGTGAAACCGAAGTTCGCTATTTACAAAGTTTACGGGAGGAAGATTTATTCTACCGCATTCGGGATATGTTCAAAATGGATATTCCCTGCATCGTTATCTCCAAAGGGCTTTCCCTGCCGCCGGTTATTGAATACATTGCCAACGAACTAAACATTGCTCTCCTCTCCAGTCGGCTTACTACAATAAACTTAATAGCCAATCTTTCCCGTTATTTGCAGGATATTTTTGCCTTGGAGAAAACCCTGCACGCAACCTTGATAGATGTTTTCGGCTTGGGCATTTTGCTAACCGGAAAAAGCGGAATCGGGAAAAGCGAATGCGCTTTAGACCTTGTGCATCGCGGACACAGCTTGGTAGGTGATGATTTAATAACTTTGCGTTATATTGACGATCAATTGATTGGTAAGCCGGGACGCGAATTCGGTTACTTTATGGAAATTAGAGGTGTGGGCTGTATCAATGTAGAGCGTGTTTTTGGCATTGCTCATACCCGTAAACAAAAAACCATAGACCTGCAGATTGAACTTATGCCCTGGCAGGAAAATATGGATTACGAACGCATCGGGATGGTTAATAACTATGCCGAACACTTGGGAGTAAAAATACCTATCATCTATTTGCCTGTTTCTCCGGGAAAAAATGTATCGGTTATTGTGGAAGTTGCTGCAATGAATATGATTTTGAAAGGTGTGGGCTATGATGCAGCTGAGGACTTTAGCCGTAAAATAAACGAAGAAATCCGCAAAAAAACAATGCAAAAAAACATTGAAGGCAAGAGCGATGAAACAGGTAGAAGTGACAGTAACAAATAAACTGGGTCTGCATGCCAGACCCTCAGCCCTGTTAGTTAAAGCTGCCACTAAATACCGTAGTGATTTTTTTATTGAAAAGGACGGGATGAAAATAAACGGAAAAAGCATTATGGGCGTTATGATGCTTGCTGCAGAATGCGGTTCCAAACTTTTGCTGATTGCCGATGGGGTAGATGAGGACTATCTGCTGGCGGAAATTAAAGAAATGATGGAAAACGGCTTTGGAGAATAAATGCAAAAATTGAAGGGGACTTCTCTTAATAAAGGTATTGTTATCGGTTTCTCGCTGCATATTGCTCTTTCGGAACCGGAAATTGAATCGGGAAATATTACCGCAGCTGAGGTCTCCAGGGAAATCTCCCGTTTGCAGAATTCCCTTACTGCCGTTGAAGAAGAAATTAACCAGGAACTCCATTCCAGTAAATTACCCCCCAACGAAGCAGAAATAATCTCCACCCAGCTGGAAATTTTGAATGACCCCGAAATTTATAAACAGCTGACAACTGCCATTCAGAATAAACTGCAATTTGCCACTCAAGCGGTTGCTGAGTGCTTTAACAATATTATCAGGCATTTTGCCACAATGAAAAGTGAGACCTTTGCCGTGCGCTCTGCCGATTATCGTGATGTTTCTTTGCGTTTGTTAAATGCCTTAGCCGGAAACAGAAACACCCTGCAACACAAATTGAATGCAGACCATATTCTCCTTCTCACTGAAATTGTGCCCTCTCTGGTTGGCAAAATTGCTCAAGCTGGCATTAAAGCATACATTGTAGCCAAAGGCAGTTATAATTCCCATTCTGCAATTCTTTGCCGGGCTTTGGGTATGGTGGCTATTGCCAATATTCCCAATGTGTTAGAGCAAGTGAAAGATAATGAACTCTTAATTGTGGATGGCTATTCCGGTTTGTTAATAATCAATCCGGATGCGAAAACCCTGAAATATTACCGGCAGAAAGCTGAACAGGAAGAGGTCTTACAGCAACAACTGAAACAACAACAATCAGGAGAAGCTGAAACCTTAAACGGTATCAAAATTAAGCTTTTAACCAATGCCGGAGTGCCGGAAGAATTAAATATTATCAGTAAATTACCTTGCGAGGGTATTGGTTTATTTAGAACCGAATTTTTATATCTGGGAAAACAAAGTTTGCCTTCTGAAGATGAACAATTTGCCATCTACCGCAAATTCGCTGCTCAAATGAAACCTTTGCCGGTTACTATTAGAACTTTTGATTTGGGGGGAGATAAACTTGCTCCCGTAAATTCCGAAACCTTGGAAGAAAATCCCTATTTGGGTAATCGGGGAATAAGATTTTCGCTATCCCATCCCGATATTTTTTCCTCTCAGGTGAAAGCTATTTTAAGAGCTTCGGCTTTCGGCAAAATCCAAATTATGTTTCCGATGGTGATGGATGTAGAGGATTTTATTAAAGCCAGAGAATTTGTCCACAAGTGCCAGCAGGAACTTTCTAACCAAAATATTCCCTTTGATCCCGAAATTCCCTTGGGAGCAATGATAGAAATTCCCTCTGCAGCTTTTTGCTCGGATGCATTAGCTAAAGAGTGTGATTTTTTAAGTATCGGAACTAACGACCTGGTGCAATATACTTTAGCTTCCGATCGTAATAATGAAATGGTTTCATCTTTTTATATTCAACATCATCCTGCCGTCCTTGGGCTGATTAAACTAACGGTAAAAAATGCCGCTAAATATCAGACCCCGCTTTCCGTATGCGGAGAAATGGCTTCTCAACCAAAATATGTTCCCCTTTTAATTGGAATGGGTATTCGGGAATTAAGTGTAAATCCGGGTAGCTTTTTTGCCATTAAAGCCATTGTGCATAAATGCGATGCCAAACTTTTTACATTAACCGAAAACCTGGATTTTAACAGTTCTCTCTCCGCAGTGGAACAACTATTGGAAAAGGACTTAAAACCCTATTATCAAAATACGGAGGAATAAATGCTACGCTACGAATATCACAATCTATTGGCTTCTTGCCAGATGCACGGCAATTTGCCGATTGAAAAATTGCAGGAATATACCGAGCTGGGAAAAAATGCCCATAACGAAATTATGGCAGACCGCAAAGCTGATATTTTGGGATTTTATGCTTTACCGGATTGCTCTACAAAGCATATAGACGATTTTATCGCTAAGCTTAATCCCGCTTTTGATACAATGCTGGTTTTAGGCATTGGTGGCTCCGCTTTAGGCAATAATGCCTTATATTCTGCCTTGAAAACGGAGGCGGAATTACCCCGTAAGCTCTTTGTTTATGATAATGTTGACCCCGTTTTTCTCTACGAAATCCTGTCCCAAATAAACTTGAATACTACTATTGTGAATGTTATCACTAAAAGCGGAACCACAGCTGAAACAATGGCTGGTTATATGATTGTGGCAGATATAATTAAACGCAAATTCCCGCAGGACTACCAAAAACGGATTATTATCACTACGGACAAAGAAAAGGGGTTTTTAAGACAGGTAATTAACCAGGAGGGCTATTCTGGTTTTACCGTTCCAGATAATGTGGGAGGCAGGTTTAGCGTTCTCTCCGATGTGGGTTTGCTTTCTTCTGCCTTTACCGGAATTGATCTTAAAGCATTGCTGCAAGGGGCAAAAGATATGCGGGAAATTTGTTTAAATCCCGATATTTGGAAAAATCCTGCTTATCTTAACGGACTAATTCATTTTCTCTATTACCGCCAGGGCAAAAATATCAGCGTTATGATGCCCTACAGCAATTCCCTTTATGCTCTTGCCGATTGGTATCGTCAACTCTGGGCTGAAAGTTTGGGTAAACGAAAGGACATCAAAGGCAGAGAAATTTATGTGGGACAAACACCTGTGAAAGCATTAGGAACCACCGATCAACATTCTCAGGTGCAACTCTATACTGAAGGTCCCAGCGATAAGGTCTTCACTTTCTTAACCGTGGAACACTTTAAACACGATTACACTATCCCAAATCTGCATCCTGAAAGAGAAGAGGTGAATTATTTAGGTGGCAGGAAACTTTCCGAACTGCTTAACGCAGAACGATTTGCTACGGAAATTGCCCTCAGCAAAGCAATGCGTCCTAACTGTAATATTGTCTTTCCTCAAATTGATGAATACAACCTGGGACAATTCATTATGCTCTATGAAATCCAAACGGTTTTTACCGGTAAACTTCTTCGCATCAATCCCTTAGACCAACCCGGAGTGGAAGCCGGAAAAATAGCTACCTACGCTTTGATGAATAAAAAGGGCTACGACCAGGAACGAGCTGAAATTGATAAGTATAAACAGGAGCACGGCTTAACCTAACCAGTATATAGAAATAGCTGCTACCCTTCTTGCAATACATCGGATTGGGTTTTAAGTGTAGAAACCAGAAACTTAACTAAAAACTCCGGTTGATAGGAAAGTTTTGCCTGTCGTAACCCTATTAGCCCTAAATCCTGTTCTCTATTCAAATATTTATATCGCTTTTGCAGGTATTTTGCCGTTTCCCAGTTAACTAATTGAGCAGCACCTTTTTTATCGGGGTCAAACTTTTCAAAATGCTCTGTAACCATTTCCTGTGTCTGAGGAGAAAAGATAGAAAACGCAGCAATTTTATCGTGCAGGCAAATAATAATACCTTCTGCAGGTAAAAGGTCCCACATTGCCAAAGCGTTTTCAATTGCCTTAATTTCCGTCATCAGATAAATTCCTTCAGCGCTGCGTTCTCTTTTCCATTTATAGGTAAAACGCAATAGCACATCAAATTTATCGCTGGTTACAGGCAAAACCTGATAATCAGGATAGGCACGGATAAATTGAGAAATCAGGTTCTTCTTTTTCGCCAGAGTTTTGCCCGAAAGATTAACTAACCGGTCTATGCTGTAAACATAATCTGCCCAAGCTCTATCCTCTTGGATTTCAAAGTAATCGTTAAGTTCAGGAGTTTTTGCATAATACTCTTCTGGAATGATATTTAACTCCGCTTCGGGATATTCCTGCTTAAAAAGCAACACCAAATCAGCCAAATCCCGCGCCGTATAATTATCCCCTAAAGGAAAACAGACATTCTGATATTTGGGATTGAAAATAACCAGGTTATCCTGCCAGAGAAGATACTGATTTCCATATATTTTTCCCCAGGCAAGAAGATTGGTTATATTAAAATCGCAATTCCGGCGTGGATACCGAGCTAAAAAATCCCGCAGCAAAGGTATCTGCTCTTCAGTTATCAGATGCAAACCTTCCATTGCTTATTCACTTAGTAAAAATGGCGTGTAAGAAGTCATAACTTTAAAACCTAAACCCTCGTAAAAACCCTCGTAACCCGGCTCACTGATTAGCCCTATCCACTGCAGTTTATTATCCTTCAAATAATTCACCAAAGTGCGAATAATGCCTTTGCCGAACCCGTTGCCACGATATTCTTTCCGCACAGTTACATCCTGAATGTAGGCATCACTGATACCATCACTGATGGCTCGTCCCATACCTACAATGTTATTATCTACCGTAGCAATAACGAAACAAAAGGAATTAGCAACGATTTGGGCAATAACATCCAAATCTTGCTCCCCATCTTCCGATTTCCACCACCCCGCCTGCAAATAGAGCTCTAAAACAGCTTTTGCATCGGTTTCGTGCACAATTTTATAACTTGCCTGAATCATAATATATTTACATCCTGCCACTTAACAGTGTTTATATTCTTCTGTTATTAACTATGGATGAAGATGCTAATTTTTGTCAAGCACCGTTTTGTAGCTCTCACGGATTTTGTAGATTTCATAGCTCTCACAGATTTCACTGATAACACAGATTTTATAACTCTCACAGATTTCACTGATAACACAGATTTTATAACTCTCACAGATTTCACTGATAACACAGATAAAAGATTAGAAAACGAATATTTGAAGATAAACCTAAATTCTTCTTGATATTTCACCCTTCTTCATTCCTCTCTTTTTCTCTTTCTCTTTCTCTCTTTGTTAAAAGTCCTCTTTTTTCTCTTTTTCTCTTTTTCTCTTTCTCTCTTTGTTCAAAAATCAGCTTTTCCTCTTTTTCTCTTTCTCTCTTTTTCTCTTTCTCTCTTTGTTCAAAATCCTCTTTTCCTCTTTGTTCAAAACCTCTTTTTTCTCTTTTTCTCTTTCTCTCTTTTTCTCTTTGTTCAAAAGACCTCTTTTCTCTCTTTTTCTCTTTGTTCAAAATCCTCTTTTCCTCTTTTCCTCTTTGTTCAAAACCCTCTTTTTCTCTTAGAAAAAAAAACCCCTTCCAAGGAAGGGGCTTAGGTCTTTGACTTAGGAGGTCGCACATTGTGACTTTTGGGGGAAAAGTCACTAACCGGTAAGGGGGTACCGGTTTTTGAGATTCGTTATTTTAAGAGAGCAATAGCTGTGCCAAACTTTTAGGCACTTGTAACCGAATATAATACATACAGATACGACATTAGGTGCCTTTTATGGTTGAGGCAATTTGTGGAACTTTTTACTCATTATGTTGATTTATTTCCGCAATCGCGGTTTTTTTTCTTTCCCTGACCGCAAAAATTACACCCCTTATTCCATCCCAAAACTCCAAGACCACTTAGCGCACTAAAAAACTCTTAACTCGGTATAAATCATTACAATCCGTTTAATCTGTGAAATCCTGTGAAATCTGTGTAATCTGTGAGAGCTATAAAATCTGCGTAATCTGCGTCATCTGCGTGAAATAATTTCTGTGGTTTATCCATAAATCCTCTAATCCTGCGCATTAAAAAAAGAGCTTGACCGCTATCTCAATTATGCCATAAAGGTTTTACATTACGAATAAGCAGGAAATAGAAAACATGAAGATAGATGAAGCAAGTCAACTCACAATACCTATTTTTGAAGATAATCCAAAATCTTCAGTTTGGGTTATATTAAATCAGGTTAAGATGATAGAAGTCCTGGCAGAGATTCAAAAAACATCTAATTTAGACCTGACGAAAAACAGAGTTACTAAATTGAAAGCGATTATAACCAATTATAGCAAAGATAAAGAGGGACTTTTAAATATTGAGGCAAACGGAGATACAATTTCTTTGCGGAGAGATATTCTCCTTTCCGAACTGGAGCAAATTTTGGAATCCCAGACATTGGAGAGAGCACAATATTACCTGAAGCGTTTAATAAATGGAATAAAAAAGGAAAAAACAAGCAAAATTAACGATATCAATCTGCTTCGCTGGAAAGAATATGACGAAATCCTAACCGATAGTTTGTGGCTGTTTGATAAAAGAAATACTTCCGGAGCTCATTTGGGCTGGTATTGGGGTAATTTTGTTCCACAAATTCCCCATCAAATGATGCTGAGATATACCAAAAAAGAGGACTGGGTTTTAGATACTTTTTTAGGAAGTGGAACTACGCTTATTGAAAGTAAAAGATTGGGAAGAAATGGAATAGGGATAGAATTGAATGCAGAAGTTGCAAGCAAGGCAGAACAACTAATAAAAACAGAACCGAATAAATATAATGTAGTTAGTGATATACTTATCGGTGACAGCAGAACGATAGACATTAAGCCAACTTTAAATAAATATGCTACGGAAAAAGTTCAGCTTCTTATTATGCATCCGCCTTATCATGACATTATCAAATTTTCTAAAGATGACAAAAATGACCTTTCCAATGCTGAGACGATAGAGGAATTCCTGAAAATGTTTAAAGGAGTGGTTGATAATGTAACGCCCTATTTGGAAAAAGGACGCTATCTCATTTTGGTTATTGGCGATAAGTATTCCAAAGGAGAATGGATACCTTTGGGCTTTTACTGTATGCAAGAGGTCTTAAATAGTGGTTACCTGCTTAAAAGTATTATTGTGAAGAACTTTGAAGAAACCCGGGCAAAAAGAAATCAACAGGAGCTTTGGCGTTATAGAGCACTGGTAGGTGGTTTTTATGTATTTAAACATGAATATGTAATGCTTTTTAAGAAGAAATAGACAGGAGAACAAGATGCCCTTATTCAGCCATAAACAATTATTGAATTTGAAATTGAGTAGTATCAAAAGCGAGAATTTAAAGGAGTTAGCAGTTAATCTTGGCATTTCCCCAAAAGGTTCTACCTCAGAAATCACGAAAAGAATTTTAGAAATGCAACCCCTACCCCCTGAAAATATTATTGATGCTTTCATTAAAACCCTCTATCTCCAAAAAATACAGGAACGGAAAGAACTTATCTCAGATGCAGATTTAAGAAATGAAGTTTCTAAGGTAAAAAATTTCGCCTGGAGCACTACCCAAGGAGGGTTGGATCAAAAAATTCAAAAAGAGTTCGTAAGAAGATATTGTCACTACGATGATTTAATCAACCATGTAAAACTTACTCTCCATGATGATGTAACCAATTATGCAATATGCAGTTGGTATAATCACTGGACTACTGTTTATATTGAAGAACATATTGGGGCACATCCTAAAGTTATTCCAACTATCAAGAATATAAAAGGAATTGATCTTTTCTTTGCCGGGCAACCCTTTGATTTAAAAATAACTTATATCCCCAAAGAATATAACATAGCTAATGCTTTGCAGAATCCTCTGGATTTAGCTGTATGGATGTATGAAAACCAAGGCGCTGAAAGGTTTGGAGCCGATAATAGGATATTTATCATTCTTTTGGATAAAGAGAATCCAGCCAAAAGCTGGGAATTGAAAAGAAATTTTGAGCTGATATTTAGGGCAATTGATGCTTTCTTTACAAATGACAATGTCTCTGCCCAGGATGAAATTGCTTTTACTTATCATAAAAAATCCTATACAACTATCGCCAAAGTGCTGATGATTACCAAATAAAGTATTGTATTTTACGGGAGAAATCAGCTACATTTTTGGCAAAATAAAAACGGCTGCAGTAAAGAGCTACAGCCGTTATATGTAATAGTTATATTTGCGGTGCCATCGGTGTTTTCGGTGTTTTCGGTGCTTTCGGTGGCTAATCAATAAATCCTCTTAATCCTTAAATCCTGAAATCCTTGTTTCTAAAGTTCAATCCCAAAAATCCCACAAATCCTGTTCATCCCAGACCTATTCATTTTTTAATCTGTGCTATCTGTGTAATCTGTGAGAGCTATAAAATCTGCGTAATCTGCTCCCTCTGCGTAATCTGCGTGAAATATTTTCGCTATTTCAGGGTAGTGTCTTACGCGGGATTTTCCCAAAATCCGGTTTCAGCGGAGGGTTTTTCTTTATTTCTGCCAGGCAGGTTTTGATGGCAACATCCAGTTGCGGGTCTTTTCCTTCTACATAATCCTGAGGCATAATATCCACTTCAATATCGGGATCGGTTCCATAATTTTCCACACCCCAGCCGACATCTTTGAACCAAAAACTGAATTCCGGTTGAGTAGTAATTGTTCCATCCACCAGCCAATGCCTGGGCCAAATTCCGATTACTCCCCCCCAAGTTCTTTTACCAATCAGTTTTCCTAAGCCCAAAAGTTTGAAACTGTGGGAGAAAATATCGCCATCGCTACCGGCATGTTCATCCGTAATACAAACCATAGGACCCATGGGAGCATTATCCATATAAGGATTGGCACCCCACCAACGGGTTTTATCATAGCCGATTCTTTTGCGTGCCAGTTTTTGGAGCAGTAATCCAGAAACGCTGCCTCCTCCATTACTACGGACATCAATAACCAGTCCTTCGTGATCCACTTCTGCCAAGAAATAGCGATGGAATTCTATCAAACCATCTTTTTGCATATCCGGTATATGCAAATAGCCAAGTTTGCCTTTAGAGGCATTATGGACATACTCACGATTACTTTCTACCCAATCCCGATAACGAGCTTGCGTTTCATCTTTCATTGTAGGCAGGGTTACCACTTTTTCTTCTTTACCATCGGGGCTGGTAACACTTAGCTGAACTTGTTGTCCGGCTAAATTTAAAGTTAATCTTTCCGGAGGTGTAGTTTTATTTACGGGAATTCCATTTACGGCTTTAATTATCCAGCCCTCGGAAACATTAATACCTGGGTTCATAAAAGGCGAACGATTTTCGCTTAGCCAATGGTCTCCTTTTAAAATACGGATTATTTCATAGCCCTTTTTGCGAGCATTATAGCGATAATCAATGCCCAATTTGCCGATTCTATAATTTGGACTTTGACGATAGTCCCCGCCAAATTCATAACAGTGGCTGGTGCCCAATTCGCCTTGCACTTCCCACATCAGATCGGAAAAATCACTTCTGCTGGCACAACGCTCAACTAATGGATAATAGCGGTCAAAAACCTTTTGCCAGTTAATTCCTGCCATATCTTCCACCCAATATTGTTGTGTCTGTAAACGCCAGGCCTCTTTAAACATTTGTTGCCATTCTGCAACAGGCACAATTTCCACAGAAAAACGGCTCAAATCAATATAGCCGCTCTTTTTTCCGGGTGTTGCCTCTGCAGGCAGTTCAGCTTTGGGCTCAAGTTTAGTAGAAATTACCCGGAGTTTATCCTTTTGGCGAATTAAAATAGCAGAGCCATCCTGGCAGATATGATAACCTGTAATATCTTTGGCATAAGTCCAGCTCTCCAGTTTGTTCAAATCGTAGCACATCAAATCAAACTTGTTTTCATCATCTGCTCTGTTTTCCAGAGGCATATTCACATAGAACAAGCGGTCTTTGATTGCACTCAAACCACCATAAATTCCGGAGGAAACAGGAAATTCTATTACGCGGTCACATATCCCTTCAAAATCAATTTCTACCGGTTTAATTTCGTCTTTGGGTTCTTTTTCTTCTTTTTTCTCATCTTTTTTAGGGGTTTCCGGTTTTGCTTCAAAGGGCTTCGGTTCCTGAATAAAAGGAGAACGCAGCTCTTTTTTCAACGGAATTAAATAGGGTTTATAGGAATTGGGGTAGATGAAATCAAACTGAATGCCATCCGGTAAAGGATTTAAATTGCGCACCGACACAAAATAGAGATACTTTCCTTCCGGATCAAAAACAGGAGCGGTATCATTTAACACAGGTTTACTTACTATATGCAATTGATTTTCTTTACTATCCCAGATAATAATATGCCTGGTGTTACGGTCACGATTTATGCTATAAGTTAGCCAGCGTCCATCCGGAGACCAATTAAGTTCCCAAATTAGGCCAAATTCGTTCCGGTCTATCGTTTTGAATTCTTTGCTTTCCAAATCTAAAACTATCACCTCGCAACGGTGATTTTCAATAGCCACCAGAGAGCCCTTAGGAGCAGGGACAAAAGATGTAACTCTGCCCAAATCGGGATTATCAATAATCACCACTTCTTCGGTGACCTTTTCAAAATCCTGGCGCAAAGGGTGAATTTCAAAACGCTCATAGCCAGGTTCATCAGACAGCAAAAGCAGATGTTTTCCGTCCGGCAAAATTTGGGGCAGACGATAACGCACTCCTTGATGCCAACCATATTGTTGCACACTGCCTTCCCAATTTCCACTAACTAATGCCTTCCCGCGTAATTCTAAAGAAAGGGAACCACCATCAGGTGAAAGATATACATTTTCCAGATTTTGGGGTGGACTAACAAATTTGCGTTGCCTCTGAACCATCGGACTGCTATAAGCAAAAGACAATTTCCGGGGCTTGTTTTCTTTTATATCCATCAACCAAAGTTCTGCTCCCGCGTGCCAGATAATAGTTTTTCCATCGCTATAAGCACCGCGGGCATAATAATCCTTATGCTGGCTGTGTTTTTGCAGGTCTTTGCCCTCTGGCGTGCAAGAATAAATATTGCCAATTCCTTCGTGGTCACAGATAAAATAAATCCTGTTGCCAATCCACATCGGGCAGGCAAAGTTCCCATTTAAATCAATCAGTTTCTTGAATTTGCCATCGCCGTTTTTATCAATCAAAACATAGCCGGCAGTTCCACCCCGATATCTTTTCCACCTTGCAGGATTGCCTGTATTTCTACCTAAAACAACTCCTTTTTCACCAAAAGAAATATCGGATGCCCTTCCATAAGGTAATTCCACCGGAGCTCCACCTTCACTTTCAATTTCGAAAAGTTTGTCATAACCCCGGAGAAAAGAACTGTGAGAAGAAGCGAAAATAATTTTGCTGCCTTTCCATCCCAGCGTATAAAGATAAGCTCCCAAATAAGTTATGCGTTTTGCTTCGCCACCTTCGGAAGGCATTAGATAAATTTCGGAAATTCCTTCTTCCGTGCTGGTAAAAGCAATTTGCTTACCATCAGGAGAAAACTGAGGATAGCGAATCATACCCAAATTGGCAGTTAGACGCCTGGCAACTTTTTCTTTTAAGTTAAAAGTCCAGAGGTCATCTTCAGCAATAAAGACCACTTGATCTTTATAGATAGCAGGTTGACGATAATACGCGTGCATAAGGATGCTCCTTTTGTAGATTAAATTTTAACAGCTAAGGCAATAGTTTTGATACGGGATATAAGCGTCAAGAAGTTTATTAAAGGCAATTTTGCAAGACCTGTTGCCTGCTTTTAGACAACGCATAATTCCCTGCCAAGTTGAATCTTTTATACTTCTTTATAACTTCTTTAACGACTCTTTAACAAAGTAAATGGATTGTTAAAGGATCGTTAAAGAGTCGTTAACGAAATGACCAGGCAACAGGTAATTAGATAAAATTTACAAGGAAATATTATAAAGTAACGCGATTACGGGTGCACAACCCTTTTACTCTTCGCTCTTTGCCCTCGGCTCTCTGCCCTCTGCCAAAAGCCCTTGTACCGGCTAATGTACCGGCGGACGCCGTTCCGCCGTTTTTTTTTATTCGGCGCTACAGCGAGCGCCGGTACAAAGCGAGCGCCGGTACAAAGTATTACCTGTTAACCTGTTAACCTGTTAACCTTTAACCTGTTAACCTTTAACCTGTTAACCTGTTAACTTTGAACGACAAGGATGTCGTTCTTCCGAATAAATAAAGCCCCGAGCTCAATTAAGAAAGCCCCGAGCTTATTCAGTTCGGGGCTTTCATCACTTGTTAACCTGCTAACCTGCTAACTCGTTAACCTTTTTCACCAGTTAACTTGCTAACCTGTTAACCAGTTAACTTATTTCATCATTATCATTTTCTTGGTGCTGCTGTATTTTCCAGCTTGCATCTTATAGTAATAGACGCCACTGGAAACAGAGCGACCGTTATCATCGGTTCCATTCCAAACAATGGTATGATTTCCAGGTTCCTGAACACCTTTCAGCAAGGTTTTCACCAGCTGACCTTTAATGTTATAGATACCAATGGTTACTGGTTCTCTATCTTTAACACTGTAGGAAATGGTGGTTTCCGGATTGAAGGGGTTAGGATAGTTATTATTCAATGCTGTGGCAACTACAGGAATTTCAGGATCATTAATATCGTTTCCGGCAACTGTAACATCATCAACACAGAAGAAGAAGGCATCATTGGAAAGGCATTGAATACCAATGTAAAGAGGTCCCGGCTGGGTAATCTGATAGGTGTATTCAGTCCATTCCACCGGTGCTTGAATGTAGTTTGCACCACTAATAATAGTGAAGCTACCGGGAATAGTATTATTAGAAACACCTACTTTGAATCTTTCCAATCCATAATCAGCCACATAACTTCTTGCCCAGAACTTGATGGAACTTGCTCCTGTTAATTGCGGAGTAATCATCCAGTCATTATTGGGAGGAGTGGTAGAAGCAAAACAGCAAGCCATTTTGCTTCCAGTGTGTGCTGCAAGAGTAGTCATCGCTGGAGTTGTGGCTGTTGGATTGAAGATTATAAATGCCATCGGGCTATAGGCATTTTCCCAGGTATAATTTTCAATACCGTAAGTTGCACTTAAATCAACATCTACCAGCGTCCACGGAGCAAAAGTCAAAGCGAAGTTAGCATAGTTCTCAAAGCTATCACTAAACAAATCAGATACTGGAGGCAACTGGAAGTTTACGGTAGTAGTTTGACCGGTTACAACTATGATACCGGAATGCGTAACAGAAGCATAATTGGGATGGCTGGCAGTTACACTGTGAGTTCCAGCCAGCACAGACATACTGTATGCACCACTGGCATTGGTAGTAGCAGTTACATCTCCGCAGGTAACAGTGGCTCCTGAAATTGGTTGATTCTGCATATTGCGCACGATACCGGCAATAGTTCCAATTTCATGATACTGTGGTAAAGCATTGGAGAAGGTAGCTACAGAATAAGCGCCACCGGTATAGACAGCTTTCACTGCCCATTTATAAGTTCCATCCGGTAAAGAAGGCCAATCATCATCGGCATAGCTCAAAGCACTAATAGGAGTGCTGGTTAAAGAAGTCCAGGCACTTTCATTGGTTTCCTGACCTTGCAGTAAACGCCATACCTGATAACCTGTCAGCACTCTGTAGCCATCAAAAGAAGGAACTGGAGCAGGAGGAAGCGATTTGATATTAGCAACAGGTTGAGTTTCAGTTCCATTTCCAATTACACGACTGATAGGACTGGTAGGATAAACCATTTTGGGAGCTGGTGTCGGTGCCTGAGAAGCTGTAAAAAGCTGTTCCGGACTGAATGTTATAACTTTGGTAGGGGATCCGATAAGAACATCATCCACGAACCAAACATACCACATTCCATCAGCTGAAGGCGGATCATCTGCATGCCAGGCAAGCTTAATTTGCTGTCCTGCATAGGTAGCAAGATTAACAGTAATCGGGGTGGCATAATAATTCCATCCACCGGTTTGGGCAGTTGCATCCCAAAGGACAGTCCAGGTTCCGCCATTATCGGTAGAAATCTTGATGTAATAGTGATCACTATTAGTGGAACCAAGATACACATAGCTCCAGAACTGTAAAACAGCATTACTGGGGCAAGGGAATTGAGGCGTAATCAACCATTCATCCTGGTTAACATAATCCCACCACATTGCTGCTTGATAGGAACCACCATGAGGAGGTACTGCAGGGTCAAGAGCTACGGTTCCAACTTGACACCAGGTTGGATAGACACCAGTTGTTCCTGCTGCACCTGTATCGGTAATAATTTGGCTCCAGTCAGTAGGCGGGAAGGTTGCACCTTCAAAGCCCTCAGTAATACCTGTAGCCGTTCCGGGGGCTTCCCAAGTGATATTGGCAATGGCGCCGGTATCTTCTGCATGCACATTTACAGGAGGCAAAGTAAGCTCTGTAAGCACGAAGTTTTGAGTTGTGGTTTGTAAACCGACAATTACTACACCTGCCTGTGAACCGGGTTGATAACCTGGCTTAGTACAAGTTACAGTGTAGGTTCCGGCATAAACACCAAAGCTGAAATGTCCGGTAGCATTACTTTGACCGGTATATTCACCGGCGGTAATGGTAGCACCTTGAACAGGTAGATTGGTTCCGAATTCGGTTACTGTTCCGGTTAAGGTTCCCATCATACCTTTGTGAATTTCATTGGAGAAAGCGGCATTGGAAAATACATTATTAGAATAGACCGCTTTCACGGCAAATTTATAAACACCTGAAGGTAAGGGCTGCCAGGCATTATCTACATAAGTGGTAGGAGTTATACTGGTGGGAGTTAAGGTTGTCCAGTTTGCTTCATTGCCTTGATCGGCAGCTAAGAGACGATATACTCTGTAGCCAAGCAAAACACGGTCATCATTTCTGCTCCCTGCAGCATTTTTAACAAAGAGAGAGCTATTCTTTACAGTAAGAACAGGTGCTGCAGTAGGAGCTGAAAATCCAACATAACCTTGAATATTCCAGTTGTAGTTCAAATCAGGATTCTGGGCAGTCAAAGTAGTCCAAGAACCACCAAAATACATCATATTGCCAAAGCCGTCAACAGCAGGACCCGCATCGCAGCCGGCAGGATATCCACCAGTAACCACATTACGATATCCAAACCAAAGTTCTTCATTACCTGTAACGGTTACGGGGCTATTTAATTCAACAGTATTATAAGTATCAAGCACAGGTGTAAATGCCTGGTCAACAACCATATTAGCTGGTTGAGTAGCAGTTCCACCAGTCCAAACACGAACTGAGAAAGTTCCTGCCTGGGCAGGCCATACTTTTAGTGTATATAAGCTCATTCCAGCATAATCGGCAAGAGCGGATGCAGGGTAACGAATGTAAACATCAAAGTCGTTAGCACCACCAGTTCCTATGCTATCGTCATTTTCACCACTGTCATAATGCAGCCATTCACCTACGGCAGCAGGATTGGGTGGTTGCCAGGTAACAGTTACATTACTGAAATTAGCAGCTTCTGCAGCAACTACTGCATAAGGAGGAAATGCTAATTCGTTAACAGTGATATCACCCATATTTACATTTGTTGTTCCAACAACGACCTGACCCGTTGCCTGTTGATAGCCGGTTGCATTTACAACATAGTTATAGGTTTGACTGGCAAACACATTAGTAATAGTGAAGTTACCGGTAGCATTGGTTGTTGCCTCGTAAGGTTCATAACCGCTTAAAGTAATTGTAGCGCCAGCCAAACCAACTGTGGGCTGATCACTTCCAACTACGCGTCCGGTTACTGTAACTTGTGGCAGTAGAGTAAGATCAAAGTTTTGGGTTGAGGTTTGGTCTTCCACAATGGTCACAGTATGCGTAACTTCGTTATAACCGTGCTTTGTAGCCATAACTTGTTGGGTTCCAATCGGCACATATTGGAAGTTATAAGAACCATCAGCAGCAGTAAGGGTATGGAAAACAGTTCCTACAACTGTAACTGAAGCACCTTCCAAAGGAGCAGCTGAAGAGCTAACTACTCCGGTAAGAGAACCCATATCGGAAATAGTCATATACAATCTGGCATTAGCTCTATTGGTAGAAGTGGTTCCAGTTGTTGCAGATGATGCAGGTGAGCTATCACTCTGGAACCGTAAGCAGCTGGGATAAGCAGTAGGCGTGTAAGGAACAGAAGCATTTTGAGTATAAGTACCGGGAATAATATCTGTGCAAATATCAATTAAGAGGTTGGAAGCACCGTTCCAGAAGAAGGGAGTAGTGAAAGTATGCACATTCCATCCGGCTGTAGGTAAGTAACTGGGACTATTCCAAACAGTAGTATATTCCCCTACTTCAAATGTTGTAGTTAGCTCGGTCTGATCTGTATGTTTTACTTTTATAGTGTAGTTCGGCATAGCGGAGCAGTTATTCACTGAAGTAACATTAAATGCCAAAGCATTAATCAAACCAGGTGCACCACCGGCTGCGTAGATATCAGCAGCAGTATATAGATATTGCTGACGGAAGTTCTTCCAGTAGGTCCCGTAAGGTGTGGGAGCACCGGTAGTGCTATTTGTGGCAGTTCCCTGACCGATTTGCACTACGGTAAGCCCTGCTTCCATTACTTGAACAGTAAGGTTTCCTGTTTGATTATTGGTAGCAATTTCGTCACCCGCAAGTTCCACTACACCATATAAATAGGTGGTTTCTACAGTAGTGGGAGTCCAGCTAAGGTTGAAGGAAGCTGTCTCTAAAGAAGCGATAGAAGTACCAGCAGCAGTAGCCAGTTGCACGCCACCTTCTTTCATCAGTTTTACGGTGTAGTTGGTTTGAGTGGCAGTTCCATTGTTTTTAACCGTGATTGTATAGGTTGCAGGTGAATTAACATTAGGAGTTCCGCTTCCGGTAATGGTAAGACAAGACAAATCATTTACAATCTGCTGCCCAGTATAAAAGATTGTGGTTTTGGGAACCTGTCCTACAGGAGTAGTTCCGGCAGGAGGATTGGCAGGATCGTAAGCGGTTCCATCACTTTGAACTTTTAAAGTGCGGTTGGTGCCAATGGTTAAACCATAAAAATTATCAGAAGAAGAATAATAGTCCGTATCCATTGGACGCTGTACCATCATTACCAGATTTCCAGGAGTATGCATATAGGGGGTTTGCAAGGGAATGGTAATGGTGTTGGCACCGGAAGGATAGGTAATATTGCCATCAAAGACCAAAGTCATCTGCGTGGAAGGAATCCAACCACCACTTAAGTCCTGAACATTAGTTGAGCCCAACCAAATCTTGGTGGCACCATTGGTAGGGGAATCAAAAAAGTTATTGTAAAAAGCCAAAGAAGTTATAGTGCCGCTGACAAAGCCAAGTTCATCGGACATATAAATGGTCTCGGAGAGGGAGTTCTTCCAGAAGAAATCCATCGGAATACGCATCGTTTCTGTGCCATCGGCAATAGTAACTGCCTGAACACCAGCTGGTTGAACAGCAATGGGTAAAGGAGCTGTCTGGTCGTTAGTAGTATTTTGATCACCGGCTAAAACAACCTTACCTATAAGAGTCATTGGTCCGGCTACAGTAGGAGTCCAAGGAATTTGAAAACTGAGTGTCTGAGCAGGTTGAATTGCAGTTCCAGCTACATTTCCCAGTTCATTATTATTACCATCAATCAGTTTTACCTGATAGGTGGTTTGAGGATTGGAACCCCGGTTACGGACAGTTACGGTATAAGTAGCTGATATTCCAACAGAAGGAGTAGTGTTACCGGAAATACCTGTTGCAGCAAGATCATTAGGTTGTGCTACTACCGGATTAAATTCGTAAACAGTTCCCTGAACGGGGAAAGTAGTAATATTGTTGGTCTCGGTAGTTGTAGAGGCAGTTCCAGTAATTGGGTCAATACTATAATACCATCCGGAACCTCCAGGACCCATATTTATCCCAATAGAAGCTGAAGGATTATTGGGCGTTCCGCCACTCGCTCCATAGATAATACTAATCTTTCCTGTTTCATATAGTTGAACTTGAAAATTAAAACCAACAGGACCGCTGTAGTTCCATTTGGCGTCTGTATATTGAATAGTGAAGATACGATTGGGTGCAGTTCCAGTCATTTCATAGGATACTGTTCCCGAAGCCATACTAAGGTCGTCCCAAAGAGGGGCAACAACAGGTTGATAAGATGTGGAGGCAAGATTGTTAGTTAGGTTACTTCCAGTTTGAGAAGTACCTAAGCCAACCCAGCCGTTGGTAGAGATTTTTACTTCGCTAAAAGAAAAATCTCCATACCCAAAAGTGAATCCAATAGGGATAGCAGCGGAAATTGCATCATCAGATGAAATTCCTGCACTAGTCCCTGTAATTGGTGTGTATGTACCTGTAGTGGCTGTAAAAGAATAGTATTCATCAATTGCAGCCCAGGACAAGCATACCATGAATATCATCACGAGGAGTAATGATAATCGTTTCATAGTTATCTCCTTTCCCTTTTTATTGTTATTGGGGTTATTTTTGGTTTAATTTCCGGAAAAACAGTCACCATCCTGCCCTCGGAAACTGTTACCGGAGTTTAACTTTAGGACATTATCTTCCTGCATTATTGTAATAACAGGAAACCACACACTATGCATTTGTAGAACTTCTCATTCTTACATAATACACTGATAATATAGTTCAGGAAATCTGTCAAGCAAGTTTTTTAATTTTCCACTTTTTCCTTGCCACAAAAACGCGTTATAAAAAAATGGCTGAAGAAAATAGATAAGGAAAGGAGGTTTATTATGATCCAGGTTTTTGAGGTTAGCGGTCAGCGTTTTGTTCCTGCTTTAACTATGGAGGAAGCATTTTGGATACATCTGGAGAACCCCTCTCCGGAAGAAATTGAGCAAATAGTTAAGAAATACAATCTGGAAGAGGATTTTATAACCGATCTTCAGGATGCTGATGAAAATGCTCGTGTAGAATGGGATGAGGGAGCGCTGTTAACAATTTTGCGCGTGCCTATATATTATAAGCATCGTTCTGCCAAAATCTCTTTTGCCACGGCACCAATAGGAATAATTTCCACCGAAGATAAGCTGATAACTGTTTCTTTTTACGATAATGAGATCTTAACTCAATATCTGGAAGGAAAGCATCGTCCTTTCAATATCACGCAGCAGAGTTTTTTGCTGAATATTAACTTGCGGACGGCAATCTATTTTTTGAAATTTCTAAAAGAAATCAACCGCCGCAACAATTTAATTGAGGATGAGCTGCATCAATCAATGCGGAATAAAGAACTTATCCGTTTACTGCGGATGGAAAAATCACTTGTTTATTTTAATACTGCCCTAAAATCCAACGAGATTATTTTGGAGCGTTTGCAAAGAACCCGCTGGTTATTGAATGATCCTGATGCCGAGGATATGATTGAAGATGTAATCATTGAAAACAAGCAGGCAATAGAAATGGCAAATATTTACAGCAGCATTTTAAGCGGAATGATGGATGCTTTTGCCTCTATCATCTCCAACAACTTGAATGTAGTGATGAAGTTTTTAACCTCTATAACCATCATCATTTCAGTGCCGACTCTTATTGTAAGTATCTACGGAATGAATGTGCCTTTACCTTTTCAGGATAGCAACATGGCTTTTGCCGTGATAATGGGAATTGCAGTTTTAATATCCCTTATCTTAGTGCTCATTTTCATTCACAAGAAATACTTTTAGTAATCTAAGGAGAGTAACGATGTTTTACTTAAATGTAATAGATACCTTTTCCGCAGCGCATTTACTGAAGGACTATCAAGGTCCCTGTAGTAAATTGCATGGTCACAACTGGAAAGTAAGAATTTGCGTGAAAGCAAAGAAGCAGGATGAAATCGGGATGGCAATGGATTTCGGTGTTCTCAAAGCTATCCTTGCCAATATCTTAAGAAACCTGGATCATTCTTACTTAAATGAAATTGTTCCCTTTACAGAGTGCAATCCCACTTCCGAGAACCTGGCAATATACATCTATGAATGTATGGAAAAAGAATTAATAGATAAGCCCGTAGCCATCTCTGAAGTAGAAGTTTACGAATCCGAAAAAAGCAGTGTGATTTACAGTAATGATCAGATTTGTTGATTCCTTTTTCGTTAAAAGTGCTGTAGAGCCAAGTGATTATCCCGCTTCCGCCTATCCGGAATTTGCTTTTGCGGGGAGAAGTAATGTGGGTAAATCCACCCTTATCAATTTGTTAACCAATCACAAAGGGCTTGCCAAGACCTCTTCCACGCCGGGTAAAACACGCCTGCTGAATTTCTTTTTAATTCGCTACAAGATTGATGAAAGTGACAGCTCCGGTTTTTTGCAATTTACCGATTTACCGGGTTACGGCTTTGCGGAAGTTAGCCAGGCAGAACAGGAAAAATGGCGACGGATGATTAATAGATATTTTGAGCAGCGTCAGCAATTGCGTTCTCTGATCGTTATTGTAGATATTCGTCATCCGGCAGACAGCAAAGACCTGATGCTTTTGGAAATGTTGCGCTTAAGAGGTATTGATTATTGTATTGTAGCTACTAAAGCAGATAAAATTCCCAAAACCAAAATAGCGAAGACTGTTAAAGACCTGGCAAAGGGTTTGGGCTTGAAGGAAGAGCCGATTTTTCCTGTTTCAGCACTTAAAAATACCGGTTTGGAACAACTTTTTAACTGGATTCAGGGCAAGCTAAGCTGAAATGCAAACAGATAACAAGTTTGATCTCATCGTTGCCGGTGCAGGTCATTCCGGAATTGAAGCTTCTTTAGCAGCAGCTAAAAGAGGGCTGAAAGTTGCTCTCTTCACAATTAAGATTGAAGCAATCGGCAGAATGAGCTGTAATCCTTCAATCGGGGGTCCCGCTAAGGGTCATTTAGCCCGAGAAATTGATGCCTTAGGTGGAGAAATAGCCAAAAGTGCAGACCTCTCCGGAATTCATTTTCGGATGCTGAATAGAAGTAAAGGTCCCGCTGTTTGGGCTCCGCGTTCTCAAAATGACCGCCAAAAATACCATCTGCTGATGCGGGAAGCAATAGAAAACCAGGAAAATATCCATTTAATTGAAGCAATCATCGCAGAAATTATCGTAGAAAATGGTTGCGTTAAAGGAGTAATCAGCCAAATCGGGCATTGTTATTATGCCCCTAAAGTAATTTTGGCAACCGGCACCTTTTTGCAGGGAAAAATCCACATCGGCAAAATTAGCTATGCCGGGGGAAGAAGTGGAGAGCCATCTGCCGAAGAGCTTTCCTGTTCTTTATCCGCTTTGGGATTAAAAGTGCGCAGATTTAAAACCGGAACTCCTCCCCGAGTGGATTTACGCTCTTTAGATTTTAACAAACTGGAAGAGCAAAAAGGGGATGAAAATCCCCAAGGTTTTTCTTTTTACCGGGATATAGAATTGAAGAATCTGGTTTCCTGTTATATAACCCACACCACAGAAGAAACGCATCAAATTATCCGCGCCAATTTAACTGAATCCGCTCTATATTCCGGAATTATTAAAGGTATCGGACCCCGTTACTGTCCTTCTATTGAGGATAAAATTGTAAAATTTCCCCAAAGGGAAAGTCATCATATTTTTATTGAACCGGAAGGACTGAATACCTTTGAGGGTTATGTAAACGGTATTTCTACTTCGCTTCCGGCTGCAATTCAGGAAAAAATTGTGCACAGTATTCCAGGTTTGGAAGCAGCACGCATTATCCGCTATGCTTATGCTATAGAGTATGATTTTGTTGATCCGGAAGAAATAGATAGCTCTCTGGAATGTAAGAAAATAAAGGGTTTATATCTGGCAGGACAGATAAACGGCACTTCCGGTTATGAAGAAGCAGCGGCACAAGGTATCTTAGCAGGTATAAATGCATCTCTGGCTTTGGAACATCAAGAGCCCCTTATTTTAAAACGCAGTGATGCCTACATCGGGGTTTTAATTGATGATCTTGTAACCCGCGGCACCAATGAACCCTATAGAATGTTTACTTCGCGTGCGGAATACCGTTTACTTTTGCGTCAGGATAATGCTGATGAGCGTTTAATGCCAATTGGATACAAACTTGGTTTAGTAGAAGAAAGCAGGTGGCAGAGGTTTTTGCATACCCAGGAAATTTTCCAGCGGGAACTGGAATACCTGAAACAGCATAATTGCCTTGCAAAAGGAGAAATAAAAGAACCCGTCCGGTTTGCCCAATTGCTGAAAAGACCTGAAATAGCTATTAGTGACCTGCAATCTTACGGTTATCAAATTCCCGCGGATGTAAATAAAGATATCCAAAATCGTCTGGAACTGGAAATTAAATATTCCGGCTATTTAACCCGGATGGAAGAAGAAATTCAAAAGTTCCAAACAGCTGAAACAATTGCTATACCTGAAGAAATGGATTATTTTTCCGTTCCTTCTCTTGCCTACGAAGCACGCGAAAAACTAAGTAAAATCCGCCCTAAAAATATAGGCCAGGCAATGCGCATTCCCGGAATAAATTACAGTGATAGCGCTGCCTTAATGATTTGGCTGCGCAAAAATACTAAAAGGAAAGCAAAATGAACATTATTGCCTTAATTCCAGCTCGTTATAATTCCACCCGTTTTCCCGGAAAACCTTTAGCATTGCTGAAAGGAAAACCGATTATTCAACAGGTTTATGAACGCGTGCAAAATTCCGGTTTGTTTTCCACTGTTTGTGTAGCAACCGATCATCTCTCTATTTTAGAAACAGTTAAGTCCTTTGGAGGAATATCTGTATTAACCAAAGAAAATCACCTTAGCGGTTCAGACCGGATTGCTGAAGCTTTACAATATTTTCCCCGGGCAGAATTAGTTATCAATGTTCAGGGCGATGAACCCCTTATTGATAAGGAAACATTACAACAGCTTATTTCTGCTTTTCAGGATAGCCGGGTGCAGATGGCAAGTTTAATGACCGTTATTGAAGACCGGGAAATGATATACAATCCAAACATTGTAAAAGTTGTAACTGATAAGCAAAATTATGCTTTGTATTTTTCCCGTTCGGTTATTCCTTTTAATCGGGACAATCAATTAGATGTTAAATATTATCGTCACATCGGAGTTTATGCCTATTTACCGGAATGTTTGCAGCAATTTGTATCTTTGTCACCCTCAATCTTAGAGAGGATAGAAAAACTGGAACAGCTTAGAGCTCTGGAAAACGGGATTCCGATTAAAATGATTGAAACCGCCTATCAGGGCATCGGAATTGATACCCCGGCAGACCTGGAAATTACTGAAAAACTGATTTCTTCTCTCTAAAAGGGGATATTATGAACAGATTTATCAGAAATTTACTTTGCCTTTTCTTTATAGCCATAACTGTTTTTGGTTATGCTGTTCCTGTAACTATCTTGCATACGAATGACACTCATAGTGCTTATCTACCTCAAAATTCAAGGTCTGGCAAAATTGGCGGTTATGCCGCTCTGGAATATTATTTGAATGCAGAAAGAACAAAAGCAGACAGAGCGCTCTATTTGGACGCCGGAGATCAACAAACCGGCAGCATTTTTTCCTCCTTAGCTTACGCTGATGCCATTGGTGGAGCTGTTATAAAGGTTTTTAATTACCTTAATCTGGATGCCGCAACTTACGGCAATCACGAGTTTGATTATTCTTTAAGAAACACCATCAAACTCAGGGAACTGGCAAATTATCCTTTTATCACCTCTAATATTCTGGATGAAAAAAATCAGCCCTTCGGCAAGATGCCATATCAAATATTTTCTTTAGATTCCCTAAAAATTGGCATTATGGGTTTAACTTTAACCGAACTGCCGGAAAAAGTGAAAAGGGAAAATATTAGCAGTTTAACCATTTTGCCCTATAAAGAGGCAATAGATAAGTATCTTGAAGAAGTAGATAAACAAAGTGATCTGATAATTCTGCTTACTCATAATGGCTTGGAAGCAGATTCCTTACTGGCAACCGTTTTGGATAACCGGATAGATTTAATTATTGGAGGTCATTCGCATACCGTTATTTCTGAGCCCTTTAAGGTGAATGGAATTTATATTGCCTCCGCTGGAAGTTATTTAAACTATTTGGGAGCTATCAATATAGAGGTTCAAAACGACCGTATTTCTTCTTATAAGAGTAAACTAATTCCTCTAATTGCACCGGAAAATTTACCGCCAACCCCCTTAAACCAATTTGTAAAAACTATAGCAGACAGCTTGGAAAAAGAAACAGGAAAAGTTATTACCCAGATACCAGTGGACTGGATTCCGGATAAATTTAAAGAGACAGCCGTCTCCAAATGGGCTGCTGAAGCATTAAAACAGGAATATTATGAAACCTGTAAACCCGATTTGGCAATTATCAATAACGGGGGCATCAGAAAAGCTGTTCCCGCAGGACCTGTTACCCTGAAAGATATGTCCGAATTATTTCCTTTCAATAACTACATAGTTCTATTTTCCTGTTATGGAAGAGATTTATTGGCTATGGAAGCCCTGAATAAAGAAATCGCCAAAAATAAACCCTACGATATTGTGCAAACAAGCTCTACTCAATGGAAAAAGAAAAAACGGTTTTTTGGTTTGCTAAAGCCCAAAGAGGTTTATTATATTAATGGAAAACCGGTTGACCCGGATAAAATTTACCGGGTTGTAAGCATTGACTATATTTTGGGGCAGTGGGATAAATACCTTAATTTTAAACCCTTTGAGGTGCAGGAAACGGGAGACCTTTTTCCCGAAGTGATGATTAGACAAATAAAAGAGCCCCATTGAAAAAGGTTTAATTCCGGAGGGTTGACCTCCCGGTCAACCACCTCTACGCTTTCTTTTTTTCCGGAGGGTTGACCTCCCGGTCAACCACCTCTACGCTTTCTTTCTTTACCGAATGGCAAACGGCAACGAAACACCAGTGTTACCACTAAACGACGAGGACGCCGTTTTTCCGGAAAAAAAACCCCAAAGGGCAACACAAAAATAGCGATGGGTGCGTAAGCCCCTCGTTAAATTCACGATTTCAACGGCGGGAGGTTTTGACTTACAATTTTGCCAATGCCATCACAGAAACCACAACCCACAAATTGTAAACAATGGCAACCGCACTGCAACTGATTTCCTCATTTCAAAATTGTGAGTTAAAACAAGAACTCCGAACACTGGCAACCGAGTTACACCAACCCCTCAATTTTTGTTTTAACTCTAAACCGAGCTTCAGCTTTGACAGTATCGGACAATGAATAAATTTCCTGTTACCTCTAAATCTCGTTGCAACCACAAAAAGGGTCGGTTTAGAGTCAAAACTCCACCACCGCAAAATTGTGAGTTAAAACAAAAGCAAGCCATTAGCAAACTGGATATCTCGTTCCCAAAGAAATCCCGGAATTCTTCCTATAACATTCCGATATGACTCCCGTATCGTTCCGGTATCGCGATATGGGAAAGATACGGGAATCTCATTCGCGGCATAGCAGAAACGAGAAGGAATTGATAAACAAATATCTTGGGGATGAATGCTGCGGAAAGCAGTTGGTTTTGACTCTAAACCGATTCTTTTTGTGTTTGAAACTATCTGCAGAAGCAACAGGAAATTTATCCTTTGTCCGATACTGTCAAAGCTGAAGCTCGGTTTAGAGTTAAAACAAAAATTTAGGTGAAAATTGTAAGTTAAAACTTCGCTTCTTCATTCAGGCAATAACTCTACATTTAATATCCCGCTTTGTAACAAAGGCATCCTTGCAATAATCTGATTACTTTTAATAAACCAGGCACCTCCACAGTATCTTATCTCCTCTTTTGCATTTTCCTCAATGCAATTGCATACAATAACTGGTTTACCAAGTTTTTGATATTCATTCAGATAGAAGGGAAATTCTTCTTCATCCCAATTTTTCTGAAAGTCATTTATACAGGGAAAACTCCTTGCCATTATATGGAAATAAAAATCAGGATTTGCCCGGATAAGCTGATTAAGTATCTCCGGTTCAAACAAATCCCCGCAGATTAAAATACCGATTTTTCCGTAAACAGTATCTGCAAATCCGGGTTTAACTCCGCAGGAATAATCGTTTGCAGTAACTTCAGAAGGCAGCCACCCCTTGGATATTCTCTGATAATGAACAGCAATATGCCCAAATTTATCAAAAAGCACAAAGCTGTCATAGATGCAGCATTTTTCTATTTCCAAAAAGCCAAAACCGATGCCTATTGAGTGTTGCTTCGCTTTTTGCTGTAAGGATTTTATTTCCGGAGAATTTATTGCAAGGCAATTTTGACTGTCCTGGGAGTATATACCTGTTATGTTCAAACCCCCTAAACTGGCTTCAGGAAAAATAATCAGGTCGTTTTTTTGGGCGCTTGCTATGTTTATATACTTATGCATTTCAGCAAGTGCCTGGTCAATATTTTCAATGACCGGAAAGATACAAGCGGATATTTTCATAATTCCAGGTTGATGGTAACAGGACCTTCATTTACCAGTTCTATTTGCATATTGGCAGCAAAGATACCTGTTTGGACAGTTATCTTTTCCTTTTTCAGCAATTGAAGGAATTCCTCATAGAGCTCTTTTGCTTTCTCCGGAGGGGCAGATTGGGTAAAATCAGGTCTGCGTCCCCTTTTACAATTGGCATAGAGGGTAAATTGAGAAATAACCAAAACCGAGCCCTGAATATCTTTAACGCTGTTATTCATTTTACCGTTTTCATCATTAAAAATACGCAGTTCCAAACATTTCCGCACTGCATAATGCAAAATTTCAAAGGTATCGGAAGCAGCAAAGCCGACAAAAATTAAAAGACCGTTCTCTATTTTGCCGACAATTTCATTATCTACACGGCAAATTGCTTTGCTAACTCTTTGCAGGGTAATACGCATCAGTCAATCTTAAAACCGTGCACTTCAAAGCAGCCGGTATCGTCTATCCAAATAGACCCTTCTTTAAAAGGAGGAATATAAATTCCGAGGCGTCCAAAGCGAGCACCTGGTTTAATAAAACCGGCACTGATAGTAGCGCGTTCCCAGTCCTCATTTAATTTGGCTTTTACTTTAAAACGATTAACGATTTTGCCGTTTTCTTTAAAAACAATAAAGCGTAATTGCGGTCGTGGCGGATTAGGGGAATTCGTTTTGAAATAACATCTTAAGTAATAACCACCATAGCGACGGACATTAAATGGAGAGCTCAAAATTAAAACTGCTTTATCGGAAGCATCAATCCGAAGCGAGGTTTTCCCTTCCAAAGCTACATCCGGATCAATAATAACCGGGCTTTCAGTAATACTTTGAGGGCTTATCATTAACATCCAACCCTTCAATGCCTCTTCGGCAATTGTGGAAAAGGGACTGAAACTGTTATTCTGAATCAGGTTGGGGCTATCTTTCACATCCCGTTCTGTGAAACTAAGCGTAGTAACCGTTGCACAGGAACCGATGAAAATTAACAACAGGACCAGTAAACAAGGACCACCTAAGCGTTTAATCATTTAATAAAACCTCTTTCATTCAAATATTTAAGCACAACTCCCACGGCGATGGAATTTATCAATAAATTGGAGCCACCATAACTGATAAACGGCAACGGAATTCCCGTGGCTGGAACTAAACCGATATTCATTCCAATATTAATGAAGGTCTGAAACATAAGATAAGCCAAAATGCCTGCCGTGGCAACTTTTCTTTCGCGCACCTTTAATTCCCCTATATTATGGATTAGACGCAAGAAAAATGCTATAAACAACAATAACAAAAACATACAACCGACAAAACCGAATTCTTCTCCTAACACCGAAAAAATAAAATCGGTGCGGTGCTCCGGTAAAAAATTCATATTCTTTTGCGTTCCTTTCAGCCAACCCTTGCCAAAAACGGAGCCACTGCCTATCGCTATTTTTGCCTGAATAATTTGATAACCGGCTCCTAAGGGATCCCGCGTAGGATCCATAAAAGTTAAAATCCTATTCTGCTGATAGTCCTTCAGCCCCATCCAAAAAACAGGTGTGATTAATGCTATAAAAACATTGATGATGCCGGAAACAGTGATTGCTACCCAGGAAAGATGAGCTTTCAACAATAAAATAACCAAAATCAATATCCAAATTGGAATAGCAGGAAACCAGACAGAACTTATTATACTTACGATAGGACTGATGCACAGTAAAATATAAAACAAGGGAACTTCTGCAGCTATCAACATTGCAATCAGCGCTGCCCAAAAAACAAGGGTAGTGCCAAAATCAGGTTCCAGCATAATTAACAGCACCGGCAAAAGAGTTAATAAAAAACCATAGAGTATTTGCCGATATTCATTCAAATTCTCTTTGGAAATTATTCTGGCGACCATTAAAATAGTTAGCAGCTTAGCGCTTTCCGAGGGCTGATAATTGATGCCTCCTAAAGGAAACCATCGGTGAGCTCCGTTCACTGCAGGGGTAAAAAACACTAAGCTTAATGCCAGGATATTAAGAATATACAGCGGAACAACAAGCAAATCAAAAACAGGCATAGGAAGGCGTAACAGCAATGCAATTACTCCCAAAGCCAGGAAAGCAAAAAGGATTTGTTTCCACCAGCTGTTTTGCAGATGTATCTGCTTGCCGATAACGGTTGTAGAAGCACTGAAAATTACTATGCAACCAACAATAATCAGTAGCAGAAAAAGGGCAAAGAGCACAAAATCAAACTTCTTCCGGTTAATGAACATTGTTCTCTTCCATAGCTTGGTTTGCGGAAGGGTCAATTTCAGTTTCGGCAGGGGAAATATCCTCTTCCTTAGTGTCCTGTTCCGGTTCTTCCGTTTCAATTCCTTCGGCAGTTTTAAATTGAGGAGGTAAGGGTGTTACCTGCTTGATAGTTTCCAGATTGCCCAGATAATAGTTAAATATTTTTGCCGTTAAAGGAGCTGCCATTGCTCCACCCCCGCCTGCATTTTCCAAAAAAACCGTAACTGCTATTTCCGGTTTATCCTTCACCAAATATCCGCAAAACCAGGCATGGGTTTTTCTGCCCATCACATTTTCTGCGGAGCCGGTTTTTCCGTAAATCGTGGCTCCGTTAATTTTCGCATTAGCTCCTGTTCCGCCAGGGGCATTAACTACAGACCATAAACCCTGTTGAATCGTTTTCAGGGTTTGCATTTGCATCGGTAATCTTTTTTTAACTAAAGGCATAACCTGTTCCCGGGTAAGACGCCCTCTACCTGCAGTTTGTTTTAATAAATGCGGTTGAATCCATAAACCGTTATTGGCAATTGCAGCATAGAAAGCATTAATCTGCAGGGGAGTTGTTAAAACTTCACCCTGACCAATTGCCAGGTTAACTTTATGCCCTATAACACCTTCCTGCTTGCCAAAGGTCTTTTTATACCAACTCGTAGTAGGGAAAAAACCCTGCCTTTCATTGGGCAAATCAATCCCTGTTCTTCCATACAAATGTGATTCGCCTACATAGTTATGAAAATCTTCCATATTTATCTTCAGGGAAAGGTCATAAAAATAGGTATCACAGGAAAGCCGTAAAGCGTCAATAACATTATTGCTACCGTGCCCTCCACTATACCAGCAACGGAAAAAACGATTGCCAACCTTTAATCCTCCGGAACAAAAAGCCAAACGCGTTTCCGGAGTAACCAAACCCCTGTCCAAACCGATTCCTGCGGTTACAGGTTTAAAGACAGAACCTGGAGGATAGGTGCCGTAAATAATCCTATCCATCATTGGCTTTTCTTCCCGATTCAAATATTCCCAGGTTTCGGGCGAGATTTTTTGCATAAAGAGGTTGGGATCGTAATCCGGCTTGCTTACATAGGCAAGAATGCCGCCACTACGCACATCGCTAACAACAATTGCTCCCTTCATCCCTTCCGGAAAAATGCCGGAAACAAATTCCTGCAAATCGTTATCTATAGTTAAAATAAGGGAAAGTCCGTTTAAGGGTTCAATATTTCCCCCTTCTTCAAAGAGCTGCAAACTCCTGCCTTTAACATCTACCTGCACAATTTCCCTGCCGTCTTTTCCTCTTAAAAGAACTTCATAATAGCGTTCCAGACCCGTTTTCCCGATATAGCTATTGAGGGAATAATCCTCTTTTTGATAAAGCCCATATTCCTTCTCGTTAATCCTTCCCACATAACCGGTAAAATGATTAGGATATAGATAATTGCGAGTAGAACCAATGCGGAAGGAAAGCTCCGGAAAGTAATTCAGTTCTTCACTTAAAGTAAGCACCGTCTCGTAAGGAATATTATCTGCCAGCAATATTTCTTCGTAGGTTTTAAACCGCTGCTTGATAACGAGTTCTTTCAAGTCCTTGTCCGCGATGCCGAAATTGCGTTGCAGGAATTGGCTTAAGGCATTTAAATCCTTTATTTTTCCGCTTGTTAAATAGAGATTTTGGGAGGGCACATTTTGCACTATAGGTCTGTATTTATGGTCGTAAATTTCTCCTCTGGTAGCTGTTATTCTCCTAATCCTGATAAAGTTGCTTTCGGCAATGCGTTGATATTTTGCTCCTTCCACAACCTGCAAGCGGAAAAGAGACCCTGCCAAAAAAAGAAAGAGGATTGCCAGAACAAGAGAAAAGGTAATGTTCGTTTGGTTTTTAATCATTGCTAATGCTTAACCGGACTTTGCTTAAAAGTTGCAAACCCCAAAAAACAACTATGGACAGCAGAACATTATAGCCAAATCCAAACAGCGATTTTGCTAAGAGCGGACTGGCAAAACTGAAAGTTACTCCGTAAACAAGCAATTGAATGATAGAAAACAGCAAATTGATAATTGCAATTGTAAGCATTTTGGCTACAACGCTTTCTACTTCAAAGGGCTTGCGAAATTCGTTAATCGCTAATGCCAGCAAACAAAACACAAAAGCATAAAAGCCAAAAGTCATCGGATTAACCGTATCCAACATCAGTCCTATTAAAAAAACCAAAACTAAAGCCAGGTCTCGGGGACGAGTCCACACGATATAAATCAGCCAGGGAATAAGAATATTGGGAATAACGCTCCAGATTGCTAAAGCAGGCATCACCAGAATTTGGAGATATAAAAACAACAAACCCAGAATAAAACTCCAAATTCCTTTCCCAATCATCAGTCAGTCACTCTCCGCACAATGCAAAAAGGGGTAAGCTCGTCTCCCTGACCCTGAGGATTATCTTTCATCACCGTTTCTATAAAGTGTTTGCTGACCCCCGGGCTTCCTCCAATCATCCAACAACCACCAATATCATTAATATCCATCACGGCAAATTCATAACCAAAGCGGGAATGCAATTCTGCACATACTTTCTCGGGATACAGCGGACCTTTGATAACTGTATCGGTATATGGAGGCACGGGAGAAGTAGTTGCAGCATCAATTAACGCTGCCTGCATTCCTGCCACTTTATAAAAGGCACCCTTCCGCTTAAGAAGTTTACCTACTGCACCAATAAAAGCGGCAAACAGAATGCGCGGCACTCCTGTTTCTTCAATGGCACATTGCATACTTGTTGGAGCTCCTAAACCAATGCCATAAGGGACTTTGGCTACAAAATGACTAAGCAGTTTTGCCAGCGGCGTCACCTTAATTTCCGTAACGGGAATGGCACGACCCTGAGTAATAGCCAAAGGGCTTTCGCTGATAGTTAAAATATCTCCCGGTTGCATCAAAGGCAAAGCATAATTGCTAATAACTACGCCAATGTCATCCTGCGGGGTTAGAATTCCGGTTTTAACAGGAATGCGTTCAAATTTTACACCCCCGACTGTAATAATTGGTTCCGTCTGTTTACTGTGACTCATTTTTTACTGCCTTTTTCAGGATAAAGATATGTTCCAGGTTTTCCACCAAAGTGAAGGGTGAGATATCTGCACTCACAAATAAGTTATCCTGCGATTCCCGAATGCGTTTTATGCTTCCTACCGGATAGGATTTTGGAAAGAGACGCGAAAGATTGGAAGTTACAATTGTATCCCCAACGGCAATATCAGAACCAAGCTTAATTAAATTCATTGAAATGGTTCCACTAATGTCGGATTGTAAAATGCCCTGCACGGAGGTGCGGGAATCCATTACCGGCAATTGAAAACGGGGATTGGAAAACGGCAGGACTATGGAATGATCTGCTGCCACCTGAATAATTTTGCCCACAATGCCATCTGCCGAAATTACAGGCGCATCCTGTTGAATGCCGGAACCGATACCTTTATCCACAATCAAATTCAGTTCCTGATACTGACCCGAAATACCAATAATTTCCGCTTGCACTATTTCCACCTCTCCAATATCCAAAGTAATGGCAAAAGCCCCGGTATATTGCTTCAATTTGTTTTGCAGCGACAGGTTTTCCAGCGTTGTTTCCGCCAATTTTTTGCTTAGGGAAAAGACCTCCTGCTTTAGTTCCTGTCTGGTTTCCACCGCTTTCAAAGACCTGGTAAAAGGTAAGAAAACCGTATTACTCATCCAGCCGGCTTTTTTAACGCGGCTTTCATTGCTGCCAATGAGCATAAAAAGCGAAAGGACTATCAGAATAAGGGGAACAAGGTTCTTCTTTAACATCTTCTATCCCTTTCCAAATAAGGTTTTTTTAGCTTAATAGCGTAGCGGAGGTTAATAAATCGGGCTTTAGTCCTCAATTCTTTTGATCAGCACTTGACGATAGCGGTCTATATCATCTAAAACCTTTCCGGCACCCTTAACTACACATTCTAAGGCATCGGGAACTACATGGACAGGTAAATCTACCGTTTTGCGTATCTTTTCATCCAGTCCTTTCAAAAGTGCACCGCCCCCGGTTAAGAAAATTCCCCTTTCCGCAATATCGGCAGAAAGTTCGGGAGCAGTTCTTTCAAAGAGACGCTTAATGGCATCAATAATGGAAACCACTGTTTCCGAAATTGCCTCTCTAATCTCTTCTGAGGAAATCTTAATTGTTACCGGATAACCGGATACGATATCTCTTCCGCGCACATCCATCGTCAATTCCTGCTTCAAAGGATAGGCGCTGCCAATAGTAGTTTTAATTTTTTCTGCGGTCTGCACGCCAACATGCAGATTGCTTTTTTTGCGTAGATAGTTGATAATATCGTTATCAATTTTATCTCCGCCCACGCGAATGGAATTGTGCACTACAATGTGAGATAAGGAAATAACGGCAATTTCACTTGTTCCTCCGCCAATATCCATAATCATATTTCCACAAGCCAAATCAATGGGCAAATCGGCTCCAATAGCTGCAGCAATAGGTTCTGCAATAAGATGAACTTCACGCGAACCGGCATGTAAGGCACTGTCCCGCACAGCTCTTTTTTCTACTTCCGTTATTCCTGAAGGAACACAAACAATTACTCTGGGACGCACTAACAGGCGTTTTTTTTGTGCCCGTAAAATAAGATTCCGCAGCATCAGCTCCGTCACCTGAAAATCGGCTATTACACCATCTTTCAGAGGTTTAATAACGCGCACTTCGTCAGGATTTTTACCCAGCATCAGTTTTGCCGGAGTGCCTATTGCAATAATCTTTTTGTTGTCTGTTGAAACGGCAACTACTGAGGGCTCGTTAATTACAATGCCACCGTTTTTTTTATATACCAAAGTATTGGCGGTTCCCAAATCAATTGCAATATCATTTGCCATCATTCCAAAAAAATCAAATACGGACATTAAGGACCTCTCTATTATCTGCTTGCAAGCAGCGGTAAGTTTTTTTACAGTAACAGTTATGCTACTTTATACCTTATTTTTTATTTAGATGGCTATGTCAAGTAAAAACGGTTTTTCGGCTTGCACCCTTTTTAGCAGATTATGTTGCCCTAAAGAGTTTTTGGCTGAGGGCAGAGAGAAATAATAGGTCTGGGATGAACAGGATTATAGGGACTAAAGGGATTTATAAACTTGAATATGCTTCTCTAAATGCTATGAGCATCCAAGTTTTCTTTTCCCTTCTGTCACCGTCACTTTTCACCGTTCACCGTTCACCGTTCATTCTCAATTCAATCTCTTTTTCTCTTTTTCTCTTTCTCTCTTTGTAAAAAAAATCTATTTCGCTATCTCTCTCTTCCCATCTCGCCATCTCGCCATCTCGCTAAATCCATTCTCCATTCTCAATTCTCAATTCAATCTCTTTTTCTCTTTTTCTCTTTCTCTCTTTGTAAAAAGAATCTATTTCGTTCTCACCCTCTATTTCCGTCTCGCCATCTCGCCATCTCGCCATCTCGCTAAATCCATTCTCTTTTTCCCAGCTCCCAATATTTACTTTGCTCCTGTTATTTTTACATTCTTTCCCCATTTACAGCTGGCTTCATTCAAATTGAGATTGCTATCTTTCTGCAGTTTAATCTGCACATTGTCACCAATTTCCGTTTCTCCCAGGATATTCAGTTTTGCTCCTTTTTTCAGGGTTATTTTGCTTCCCTCTTTAATAATCAATTTACAATCGGGTTTAACGGTTACCTCCGTCTTTTTCTCCAAAGTGATGTCCCCCTGTAAAACAGCCAAGTGATTCATTTCCGTTTTGCCATCCACTTTTTTAGGCAGGGTAGCACACATTTGCAGTAAGCGTCCGTCTCCAGGATCAATACTTATTTCCGGTGTAGCGGCAACCGAATAAAACAGCTCTTTAGAGAAAGGATCGTAAAGAGCCACATCTTTCCCGAAAATGCCTTTGGCACTGTTATCAATTGTGAATTTAACGGATTGCGGAGGTGCCGGTACAAAATAGCTGTCCAGTTTATCGGGAGTTATATTTAACAAGCTGTCTGAACGACTGGGGTTATTTACCATAGAAATGTATTCAGTTCGGCGGTTAACCAACATAAAATAGGGATACTTACCTTCTGCTGTAAAAAGTCCGCATTGCACATAGCCATCGTATAGGTCAACTTCGTTCTGCACCAGTTTCTGAGGCAGAACTTCAATTGCCTTGGTATGCACTGCTGGCAGTTTTTCCGCATTTTGATAACCGGTAGTAAGAATAACATCGGCATCAAGCCATTCCCGGGGTTCCATATCCTCCGCATAAGCCACAATTTTCCGGTTCGCCTCTTGCAAACCCTGCCAACCGGGACGCATAGTTAATTCCCCTGAAGGAGAAACATCAATGGTAGAAAATTCCTGAAAGGTTAGTTTGGTGGTTAGCGGGTCTTTAATCCGATCATAAATTTTGTAGGTTAATATCCCATCAGCACCATAGCATAGCGGTAATAGCTGTAAACATTTCTGCATATATTTAGGAGGCCGCAGTAAAGCCCAAAAACCGTTTTCCGCTTTGGTGTAATTCCATTCCCCGTGGGATTGCGGACAGGGCATATATTGAGCTCCGGTTTTCATACAGAGTTCTTTATAGTATTTATAATAAGACAGCATATCGTAATCCAGCCGTCTTTGAACTCCCCTTTTTTCCGTAGGATTATTCCATTGCATCCAACCCTTTATAGGATAAATATCAAAGGCAATCAATTCGGGAGTAACAATTTTGGCATATAAACCAATATGATCGTAACCCATATTATTGGGTTTGCTTACATTTTTCCGGTGTAAAATAGAGCAGGTATAAAACCCTGAACAATTAGGAGCAATTGTCTTTATATCGGGGAAAATATCCTTTTTTATGCGGCGAAAGGAATCAAACTGTCCCTGAGTTGGTTCATCCGTTAAATAAAAATACTTGATATTGTCATAGCGCATTGCCAGAGCTTGAATTCTATCCTTAACTGCCTTAATCAGTTCTGTGTCCGTTTTCTGACGCTTATGCATCGTATCTTCAAATTCCACATAATCAAGCTCTAAAATCCCTTTTCCGTTCCAATAGACCTGAGGATTAAGATTGCTAAGCAGATATTTCCAGGAAATACTTCCATCCAGCAGTCCTGCCTTATAAAGGTCTTGCACAGATACCTGCAACACAATTTCCTTATGCTGCCAAACCCGGTTGTTAGCTTCGTCCTTACTGATTAGAGGCAGCATAGTATATTCTCCTGCAGTAAGATGTGAGCTCATTCCCGATTTGGAATTGAGAGTATTTAAATGCGGAATTTGATGTTCAACCCTGTTTTTATCAAATCCGTTGAACGAAAAGCGCATCAATTCCGTATTCGGATCGGCAGGAAAATCGCTGCATTTAAAGGCAAGGGTAATATATAAAGTATCATCTGCCGCCGGATTGTCTTTAATATCTCCTTTACTGCCATCACTCATTTCTCTTTGAATGAAACGAAATTCGTTGCCGATATTATAATTTGTATTGGCTTTATCCTGCCAACGAAATTCCAGTTTGTTAAAAGCAAAACCTGCTTGTCCTTTATTTAGCCGCAACAGATATTTTCCGGAGGCAAGCTCGTCAGTAACGGGAACCCCTGTAGTTAACGAATTGTTATAAAAATACATATCATCCAAAATGTTTTCTTTAAAGGTGGAATCGTATTCTGCCTCAAAACGCCAATAATTGGCTATAGAAAACGCCTCGGAACCATATTCGGGATTTTTACTGCCCTCAGTAAATGCCATATCATATAACAAAACATCTATACCTCGCTGATCCATTGCCTTCAGTAATTTATCAGACCTTTGCGGAAAATCGCCAGGAAGCATTGTTATTACTGAAGCGTTGTAATTTGCCGCTTGCATAGAATCCAGCAAAGCGTAGTAAAAACCGGGCAGATTTTGATAGCACCGTAAATAAGAATAATTTGCCAGTAAATATTGGTCGGAATGCTTTCCGGATAAAGAACCGAGCAGAAGAAACATCAGAGCGAAGATAATATATTTTATGCGTTGCATAGCCACCTCTTGCCTTACTTTGTATTTATCCTTTTTTCAGATAGATAACGAACTAATTCAGTATCTTACTACAGGAAAAAACTGTCAAGCAAATATTCAGCCCTCACCCTCTTGACCTCTCGCCCTCTTGACCTCTTGACCTCTCGCCCTCTTGACCCCTCGACCTCTCGCCCCCTAGACCTCTCGACCTCTTGACCTCTTGACTTCTCAAACCACCTTCACTTTTATCGTTCCGGCAATTCTTCTATCTATCACATATCTTGCATCGCCCACAGCCACAACTACATTGTTTTCAAAATCGTTACGGAACATTGTTATTAAAGCTCCAATATATAAACCCCTTTCCATTATTTTCAAATTATTATTATGGATAACGATGGCGCTATTGCCCTCAGGCAGCTGATCCAGAGTAATACATTGACCTGCTTTATATACACCGTGTCTTTTTCTGCCGGAAAATTTTCTGCCCCAACTCCGAATTCTTACTCTATTTCGCCTGGAAAGCATATCTTCTCCCTATATTATGTAAAGTAAAGTAAATGAAGGTAAAAATAGCTCCTATAACCACAAACCAGAAGATGGACAACATATCAAAAGCCAGAATTTGATAGACCAGAGTAGCCACCATCCAGGCAAGCAGGGTCAAATAGGCAAAAGCAAAAATCATCCATTTAAAACCGTGTTCCTTAAAAAGGATTGTAAGAGCTGCCGCACAGGGAGAATATAGCAAAATAAAAACCAGATAAGCCAAAATAGAGGCATTGCTGCCAAAGCTGGTTTTGATATTTTCCTCCAGGTTCATTCCTGTTTCTTCTCCTTCTGAATTTTGGTAGAGACCCTGCAAAGTTCCTACAATTGCTTCTTTAGCAAAAAGTCCGCTGATTAAAGCTACGGATGCCTGCCAGTTATCATTTTTAATCCCTATTGGCTGTAAAACAGGAGTAATAACCTTACCTCCCAATTCCAGAATTGATGCTTTTTCCTGTTCTCTACCTATCGGTATCTGGATGCTTTGCAGGATATTTATTAACACAATCACCAGTAAAATGGTTTTTCCGGCTCTCAACAGAAAACTTTTCAACCGCTGCCAGGTGTGCATAAATATGCCATTCAGCGTAGGAAGATGATAGGCAGGAAGTTCCATTACAAAATCCCCCGGCGAACTGAGGAAAATTGTCTTTTTTAAGAGTAAACCAGTTAACACACCCATAATTATGCCAAAAAGATACAGCCCGAAAATTACCAAATCTGCCTGCTGCGGAAAAAACAACATTACTAAAAAGGTATAAACCGGAAGTTTAGCTCCACAAGATATAAAAGGAGTTAAAATGGAAGCAAAAACCCTGTCCCGAGGTTTATCCAAAGTCCGCGTAGCCATTATTGCCGGAACAGTGCAGCCAAAACCAACTAATAAAGGAATAAATGCCTTTCCCGGCAACCCAATTTTCCGCATAAATTTATCCGCTATAAAAGCAGCTCTTGCCATATAACCGGAATCCTCCAAAATGGATAAACTTATGTATATGAAAAAGATAGGAGGAATAAAACTGCCTATGGTTACAATGCCTCCCCCAATTGCCTCACTGAAGAAATAATTTAACCAATGCGGAAAGGACAAAGAACTAAACAAATTTCCCGCCTGCTCTATAAACAGCCAGCTGAGAGCAAAATCTATCAAGTCAATACAGGGCTGGCTTAGTTTAACTGCAACCAGGAAAACCAAATACATCACAATAAAAAAGACCGGCAAACCCACAACACTGTTCAGCACAACTTTATCTACCATATCGGAAAAAGTTAATTGGTTTTTCCGCTTGCGTTTCACTACATCTTTAATTAAACCACGAATATAACCATAACGATCATCAGCAATTACAAAAGCAGGTTCCTGACCTCTATGTTTCGCTATGGCTGCTATCTCCTTTGCTACAATTGCTCTATCTTCATCCGCTAACCGGGAAGTTAATTCTGCATCCCCTTCAATCAGTTTCAATGCCTGCCAGCGACTTTTAATTAAAATATCATAAGCCGTTGAAACCCTTTCGGAAAATTGACGCGGAGCAACTTTACTTTCCGGCTCTCCTAAACCCGATTTCAAAACAATCTGCCAGATATTTTGCAAGTGTTTTTCCACTACTTCATCATAATGAATCGTTGCCGGAACAGGTGGCTGAATTAGATACTCTTCCACCTTTTTAAGAATAGAAGAAACATCCATCCGCTTATTCAAAACCAGAGAAAAAACGGCAAAACCAAGATGAGAACTTAAATGCCCGGTATCAATATAAATTCCATTATGCTCCGCTATATCTGTCATAGAAAGACACATAATAAGAGGAGCACCCAATTCCATCAATTGCACGGTTAAATACAGATTGCGTTCCAAATTGGAAGCATCTACCAGGTTTATTATTATATCGGGCTTTTCGGTTAAAATGTAATTACGGGCTACCAATTCATCAGGACTGCCTCCTGCCAGAGAATAAATACCCGGAAGATCAACAACTTCATAAATTTTACCGTTATATTTGCATATTCCGGATTTGTGTTCTACCGTAACTCCAGGCCAATTACCAACAGTTTGATGAGCACCGGTTAAAGCATTAAAAAGGCAGGTCTTACCTACATTGGGATTTCCCGCCAGAGCAATTACAGGCCTATTTCTCATCGGATTGCGTCTCATTCTCAATTGGAGCGCATTTCCAGCAAAGCCCCTTCACATTTAATTCTATACTCTCCGGCTTGAATTTCAAGTCCTGCGCCTGTTTTTCCAATATAGGATATAGTGTGTTTAAATCCGTCTCCATTAAATCACCGCAATTTCTGCACAACCAATGAATGTGTTTCGGATGACCAAAAATATGTTCATAACGCTCTCTGCCTTCACTGCGAATAGCTCGTTGCACAAGACCTGCATCCAATAAGAGAGGAATAGTCCTGTAAACCGTCGCCAGAGATATAGAACTGGTCTTTGCCCTGATTTTATCATACAGTTCTTCCGCATTAAAATGGGTGTGCATACTGAATACGGTTTCCAATATACAACGCCTAGGTTCAGTTAATTTGAGCCCTTTGTGATTTAGGTATTGACTAAAGATAACTGCATATTCTTCCATCGTTTTTTCCTCTTTGTATTGAAAATCATTCACAACTTTGCTCAACTTTACAGAACCTGATTTTCTGTAAAGAAGTATTTTGGGAAAAACGCTGAAATAAATTTGAAATAACTTTCAGATACCCACATTTTATTACCAGAGTAGTATTATTTTCTGATACCACCATTTTTTTACCAGAGTAGTATTAATTGTAGATTTGCCTTTCCGCAATGGTGACCTCCTGGTCAACCACCTCACACGCTTTTTTTCCTTCCGCAAAGTAATCGGTAACGAAAAAACCTGGTTTCTTATGAACGATGAGGAAAACGTTCCTCCGATTTGTATATCCGGCAGAAAATTATGAACGACAAGATGTCGTTCCTCCGAATAAAAAAAACCCAAAGTGCAAAATCGCAATGGTGACCTCCTCGTCAACCTCCTCACACGCTTTTTCCCCTTCCGTAATGTTGACCTCCTTGTCAACCACCTTACACGCTTTTTCCATTTCCGCAATGGTGACCTCCTGGTCAACCACCTCACACGCTTTTTTTCCTTCCGCAAAGTAATCGGTAACGAAAAAACCTGGTTTCTTATGAACGATGAGGAAAACGTTCCTCCGATTTGTATATCCGGCAGAAAATTATGAACGACAAGATGTCGTTCCTCCGAATAAAAAAAACCCAAAGGGCAAAATCGGATGGTTGACCTCCCGGTCAACCCACCTCTTACGATTTGTTTCTTTACCAGAAGGTATGAGGCAACGAAAAACCAGTGATACCACTAAACGACGAGGATTTCGTTTTTCCGGAATAAAAAAGCCCCTTAGGGCGACACTATAATAGCGATGGTGGCGTAAGCCCCTCGTAAAATGCGGAAAAATATATCTCTTCGCCCACTGCACCCTGACCTTCGCCCTTCGCTCTCTGCCCTCTGCCAAAAGCCCCTTAGGGCGACACTATAATAGCGATGGTGGCGTAAGCCCCTCGTAAAATGCGGAAAAATATATTTCTTCGCCCTCTGCACCCTGCCCTTTGCCCTTCGCTCTCTGCCCTCTGCCAAAAGCTCCTCGTAAAATGTCAGCACCATTTCATTTTCTTTTGTCTCTTACCTGTACTCGTTTATTACTCCTTAATCAAACCTTAATCAAGCGTTAATAATTAAGGAGTGATCAATGTATGATAATGAATTGATTGACAGTTTGAGGTAAGGATATAATATGACCCTAAAAGCTATGGAATTTATAATAAAAGTAACTGTAAAATAAGGAAAAAAGGGATTTTCCGGCATAATGGGTGGTGCTATATATTATTATCATCCCCGCTTGAAAACAACTATTATCCGGCACGCACCCCAAATGCCAATCCAGGAAAAAAACCCTGGTTTCCCATTGGACGATGAGGACATCGTTTTTCCGAAGTGTTGACCTCCTGGTCAATCACTATATTTTTTTTATTTTGTTACTGAAAAAAGCGTAATAAAGAAATAGCTCGGCTGCAAGTGGAACGACAAGATGTCGTTCCTCAGGCTGTTGACAAAGCCCCTATTTTGAAGAACCTAAAATATCTGATCTGAGA